>JAYFNP010000353.1:0-4143 GCA_034933385.1 Burkholderiaceae bacterium
AGATTCCGTCCAGCTAGGTGCGCCATACACACTGGCCCTTGACCGCCTTGTCCAGGCCGTCCAGAAATGCTTCATGCGCAGCCACTTCTTCCGGAGAAGCAGGCAACACCAAGACTTCGGAAACCATCGCAGCAGCAGTCGCAAAACTCGCATTGGTTTCTGGCTGTTCGATGGTAATTTCCATGCTCAAGCTTTCCTGCCCGCGAGTCATCGCCAGATAGACCTCGGCCAATAAGGCTGCATCAAGCAACGCACCATGGAAAGTACGATGCGAATTTGAAATGCCATAACGGTCACACAACGCATCCAGCGAATTGCGTTTCCCGGGATGCATTTCTCTTGCAAGCAACAAACTGTCGATGGTGTTGGCCACGTCGTTCTCGAAAGACGGCAATGACAGTCGCTCGAATTCAGCGTTCAAGAACCCCAAGTCGAACGGTGCATTGTGAATGATGATCTCCGCATCGCGCACATAGTCGCGAAACGCATCCACAATTTCAGCAAACTTTGGCTTGTCGCCCAGGAATTCGACCGTCAAACCGTGCACCGCAAGCGCGCCTTCTTCAATCCCGCGCTCGGGATTGATATAGGTATGGAAATCGTTTCCGGTGAGTCTGCGGTTGATCACCTCAACGCAACCGATTTCGATCACGCGGTCACCCGTTTTGGCATTCAGACCAGTCGTGTCCGTATCTAGTACAATTTGCCGCATGCTATTCATTCCGTTTTATGAAATTACAGTTTCCGCGCCAGCAACGCCCGCTCAAATCTCGCCTCAAGCGGAATAAACACAATGTGGCCACTGCCTGGGGCAACTTGGATCGATTCTCCATCAACTGACCGCATTTTTTCGAGCGTGACGACCTGGTTGCCATCCGGATGAATGATTTCAATCCGGTCACCAACAGAAAAACGATTCTTGACCTCAACCCTGGCCCAACCATCGGTGATCGATTGCACGTCACCAACATAATGGCTGGTGTCGAGTTCCGAAGCGCCGGTCAGATAGTTCTGGTAGTCCTGCGTGCGATGACGCTGCAAGAAGCCATCGGTATAGCCGCGGTTTGCCAGGCTCTGCAATGCTCCCAACAGTTTGGTATCGAACGGCCTCCCTGCCACAGCATCGTCGATTGCACGGCGGTAGACTTGCGCGGTACGGGCAACATAATAAATCGATTTGGTACGCCCTTCGATCTTGAGCGAATTCACACCGATTTCCAACAACCGTTCTATGTGCTCGACTGCTCGCAAATCCTTGGAGTTCATGATGTAGGTGCCGTGCTCGTCTTCCATGATAGGCAGCAACTGGTCAGGACGTTTGCCTTCTTCGATCAGCCAGGTGCGCTCTGCCAGCGGATGACGCGGCATGTCTCCCAGTGCCGAATGCGACTGACTGGCCAGTTCCATCGCCTGGTGGTAGTTCATCTGCAAGGTTTCAACAGGCACACGCACCACATCGCCGATCGCATCTTCATCGGCATTCATTACCTTGTAATCCCACCGGCACGAATTAGTGCAGGTGCCCTGGTTCGAGTCTCGGTGGTTAAAGTAGCCTGACAGCAGACAGCGACCGGAATAGGCTATGCACAGCGCGCCATGCACGAACACTTCAAGTTCCATTTCTGGACAACGCTGACGTATTTCGGCAATTTCATCCAAGGACAATTCACGCGACAGGATCACCCGGGTCAATCCCATACGCTGCCAGAATTTAACATCTGCCCAGTTGATCGCATTCGCCTGCACCGAAAGATGCACCGGAATCTCCGGCCACTGATCGCGCACCAGCATGATCAGGCCGGGATCAGCCATGATCAGCGCATCCGGTTTCATTTCGATCACCGGCGCCATGTCGTTCAGGTAGGTTTTAAGCTTGGCATTATGCGCAAAAATGTTGCTGGCGACATAAAACCGCCTGTCGCGCTGATGCGCTTGCTCTATACCGCTTGCAAGGCGTTCCAGCGTCGAAAATTCATTGTTGCGCGCACGCAAGCTGTAACGCGGTTGGCCGGCATAAACCGCATCGGCGCCGAAATCAAACGCCGTATGCATTTTGGCGAGCGAACCTGCAGGGAGTAGCAATTCAGGGGCGTGTGACATGAACGAAGAAAACCTTAAGACTAGGTGACAGCTTAAGGATTATATCGAAAGACTGGTCTTCACGCCGCGCCAACCACGCACGCAGAACCATCTGACTCAGCTGCGAACGCGCGCCTTACGGGAAAATAGATCGCACCAAAACAAAATCCACCGTTTGATGTCTGCCTTGCGCCGTTCAGTAACAGTTCCCAGCGCCCAGATAACGCTCATCGACCCGAAAACCATGATTGAATTGCGTATGGATTGATCATCGAAATGGCTGCCAATCGCGGCAAAAAATTGCAGCAATGGATAGTGGAACAAATAGGTGGCAAAGGTAAACCCCGCCAGATAACGGATCGGTTTCTCGCCAGCATATAGCAGCCAATTCAGGCGTGGCGCAATGGCTGCTACGCCAACAAGATGAACCGCAACCAATATGCCGATTGCATAACTGCTGAGAAATTCCTGCGACCATTTCAATGTGTACATCATGAAATCCTGATCGATATACTCTGCGGTAACGCCGTACAGATAATCAGGGTAACCATCGATGCGGAAAATTGTGTACAACAGTAACGAGCCAAGAGCCATCACCCAACCAGCAAATTCAGGAACCTGCTTGTTTTTGATGATGTGATAAACCAGCACGCCAAGCAACCAGACCGGGAACAAAATCAGAATCTTGGGGCCGATAAACAGACACAATGCAACCAGAAGCAGGTATTTGAGCGGTGTTTTCAGGTAACACGCCACCGCAAAAATCACGTAATACCAGAATTCATAACCTAGCGACCAGAATGGCCCGTTCGAAAAAGGCCGCACCGATGTGAACCACAATTCATTGACAAACAAGACGTTCGAAGCCAGCCGCCACGCAGGACGATCATTCTGGAACCAGCCGCCATCGTAGATATCGTAAAAAACGCGCAAACCGATATTGTCCAGCACAACTGTCAGAATAAGCGCCGGAATCGCTACCGAATACAGGCGCGCAAACCGACTGACAAAATAATCCTTGAGCGTTTTTTCCTTTTCGTCTGAAACATAGGCAATCACAAAACCAGATAGCACGAAAAAAACCATCACGGCATCATTGCCTAAATCCTTCAGTCGCCAGACAACCGGCAGCCCCCCGGTAAAGCGATCGTAATTCGCATGAACAAAGAAAACGGTAACCGCGGCAAGAAAGCGGATCAAATCCAAATAAATCGAAATGGGCTTGTTCATATTGAACCCGGATACCTACAAAGGGACTGATTGACTTGCGAAGGACTGACTGGACAGCTGGAGATCGCTTGTATTTCAGCGCATGGAAAGAAGATGGAAGTGCATCTTAATCGAATGCCGGCAACACTCAAAGAAGATGTTGTAACAAATTGTTAGGCAGCACCTGACGCTATCGGACGGCCAGAAAGGAATATACTGACACCAGTATTTTTCATGAGCCAGAGAAATCTTGGCTGACTGCCCGGTTGTTTAAACATTCCCTCAATATCTTCGTATATTCCACGAAACAAGTCGCCTGGACTCCGACATCTGTCGAAAGTGCAGTCCGTTGACAGTCATATCGATGGGTAAAAAAACTCTGGCTCCTTGCGCTCACTGAATTTGGCGAGCAGCATTCCTCTAATCTTGTCGATGCGCTCATCTTTGAGTTCGCGCGCTCCGATAAGACACTGCTTGACGCAAGCACAGCACAAAATGCACTGGCTGGCATCAGTCACCATGGTATTACCCTGCAATGAAATCGCACCAGTCGGGCATCGGCTTGCACAAATGCCGCAACGAGTGCAAATGTCTTCGTCTGTCGCCGGGGAAACGTTCTTCAGCAGCTTGTAATCCATATATGGCACATTGCCAGGCACCAACAATGGTGGCAAATTTGAAACCGACTCCAGCGCATCCAACTGTGAAAGGATGCCTTGACCAAATGTCTGCGCACACTGCCGGTCCTCTGCATCCGGACGCTGATGCGCGATGTCGGCAGTGAAAGAATGCTCACCAATGAATGCACCCGCGGCAATGGGCACGAACCCGGACTCGGTTACAACGTCACGCAAC
>JAYFNP010000354.1:0-5779 GCA_034933385.1 Burkholderiaceae bacterium
ATCATTTCCGGCGGCAAGGGCACGGCGCAAGAAAAGATCGCCGTCATGGAAGCTTGCGGCATCAAGGTCGCACGCAATCCGGGCGAAATGGGCATTACCCTAAAGTCAGTACTGAAATAATGCATTTCTGAAGTAAAGCACGTCCTTCAATTTGGCCCGCCTGGTTTTCCAGGCGGGCTTTTTTTATTCCGGTTTGGCGTCACGATAGCGCGGGCTCGGCGCTGAGGGCTGGCGTGGACTCAGGCCGCGCATGGTATTTCTCCGCTTCGGGGGCCACTGACCGATTTTCGCCTGTATAAATACAACCCCCCTGTATATTTAATCTGCCGCAGAACATCTGGCCTTGCTGGATATTTTTAACGTATACCCCAGCAATAATTGGATTATTTCGAATGAAAACGGGCAAAATCCAGGCATGCCGGCGCAAAAAAATGCCGACCATGGAACGCCTGGATTCGTTAAAATGTCTGGATGCTTTCCGAATTCGATCTGATCGCCAAATATTTCACCCGTCCGACGCGACATGCCACGCTGGGCGTCGGCGACGATTGCGCGCTGCTGACTCCGACGCCCGGCATGCAGACCGCGATTTCGTGCGACATGCTGGTGTCCGGCACGCATTTTTTTGCCGACACCGATCCGAAATTACTGGGCCACAAAAGCCTGGCGGTGAACCTGTCCGACCTGGCGGCAATGGGCGCCAAGCCGGTCGCGTTCACGCTGGCACTGGCGCTGCCGAAAGCGGATGAACCGTGGCTGGCCGCGTTTGCCGACGGCATGCTGGCGCTGGCCGATTTGCACGGCTGCGAACTGATTGGCGGTGATACCACCCGTGGCCCGCTGAATATCTGCATCACCGTGTTCGGCGAAGTGCCGGTCGGTCAGGCGCTGCAGCGCTCGGCGGCGCAAGTCGGCGACGATATCTGGGTGTCCGGTTCGCTCGGTGATGCCCGGCTCGGGCTGGCCGGCTTGCGCAAGGAGGTGGCGCTCGACCAAGAAACCTTGTCGGCTGCGCTGACGCGGTTGCAGCAGCCGATGCCGCGCGTGGCGCTCGGCATCGCTTTGCGCGGCGTCGCACATGCGGCGATTGATGTTTCGGACGGATTGATCGGCGACCTCGGCCATATTCTGGATCGATCCGGTGTCGGTGCCAGCCTGAATGTCGATCTGTTGCCGTTCGGCCCGATGCTGGCGGAACAGCCGCAAGACATCCAGCGCCGTTTTGCGCTGGCCGGAGGTGACGATTACGAACTGTGTTTCACCGCGCCGACAGCGGCGCGTTCGGCGGTCGTGAATGCCGGCAACCAGACCGGCAAGGCAGTGACGCGCATTGGCCGCATCGAAGCGGCGGCCGGCTTGCGGCTGCAAGATGCGGCCGGCCAGCCGGTCGCATTGGACGTGGCTTCCTTTGACCATTTCGGCGCTTCATGAGCGAACCGGAACCAGCGCTCATTCATCCCCGGCCCAGCGCCCGATTCATGCTGTCGCGGCCGTGGCATGTGCTGGCGCAGGGCTTCGGCAGCGGCTTGTCGCCGATCATGCCGGGCACCGCTGGCACGCTGTTCGGCTGGCTGGTGTATGCCGTCCTGACTTCATCGCTGCCGGAGGTTTTTACGCCGACCACCTGGGGCATGCTGATCGTGGTCGGCTTTGTGCTCGGCATTCCGGCGTGCGCCAAAACCGGCGCCGCGCTCGGCGTGCACGATCACGGCAGCCTGGTCTGGGACGAAGTGATTGCGATCTGGCTGGTGCTGCTGTTTCTGACGCCGTCCGACTGGAAGATGCAGGCGTGCGGCTTCGTGCTGTTCCGTTTCTTCGATATGGTCAAGCCGCCGCCGATCCGCTATTTCGATCAGCATGTCAAAGGCGGCTTTGGCGTGATGTGGGATGATATCGTGGCGGCGTTTTACACGCTGCTGGCGATTGCGTTGTGGCGCGTCAATTTCTCCTGAGGAGGTGGTTATGGACGACATGTTCATCTTGGCGGCACAGGTCGGCAGCGCATTGAAGGAACGAGGGCTGCTGCTGGCGACGGCCGAATCCTGCACCGGTGGTGGCGTGGCGCAGGCAATCACCGATGTGCCCGGATCGTCGGAATGGTTCGATGGCGGATTCGTTGCATACTCGAATGCCGCCAAGACGGCGATGCTCGACGTGCCGGCTTCGCAGATTGCGCTGCATGGGGCCGTCAGCGAAGAAATCGCCGCGCTGATGGCGGCCGGCGCGCTGGCCAACAGCAATGCCGATATCGCGGTGGCCACCACCGGGATTGCCGGGCCGGGCGGCGCGGTGCCGGGCAAGCCGGTCGGCACCGTGTGCATGGCGTGGGTGACGGGCAACCGCGAATCGACTGCGCGGATGAATTTTACCGGCGACCGCCAAGCCGTGCGGAAGCAGACGGTCGCCCATATTTTGCGCGAATTGCTGCGTTTACTGCCAAGTGTGCCGGCACGCAACGGGCGGCAGCCATAACGGCCGGCGGCGTAATTCTTTAATTGGGCATTCGCCGCAAACGCCATATTGGATAAATAATGTGTCTTTTAATCCCTATATCCTGTTTTTTTCCATCAGGCAACTGTATGATTCATAATTGCATGAATCGTTATACAATCGTCGTTTAGCAGCAGCATCCCGACATTCAACCCTTGCGAATGTGCCGATGGAAAAGCCTGTAGATGCCCCAGATTGGAACGCCCACCGGTCAAGCGGTTGGGCTGGCATTGATGTTCAGCATCAGCGGCTGATTGGCAACGCTCGCGAATTGTGCGAAATGTACGAGAAGGGTGAGCCAGTCTCGAATATCCGCATTGCGCTCAACAAGTTGCGGCGCCATTCATCCTTCCACTTCCAGGCCGAAGAAGAATTGATGCAGAATTGCCAGGTGAATGGCAAGCACCAGCAGTCGCACGGCAAGTCGCACCAGAGCTTTCTGGAGTATATCGACCGGATCAACGCCTTGTTGGCGGCCGATTCGGGTGTCGCCATCGGCCCGTTGCTGTCGTTTTTGATCAAGTGGATGACGCTGCATGTGTCCGGTGTGGACAGCGTGATGCTGCGCGAAATTGCGAGGCAGCGTGAGACAACGGAGCTGCCGTCATCGCAGGATGTGAGCGACCGAGCCATGCTCGAAGCGATTGATGAGTTGTACGCCAGCCTGGCCGAGCGCTCATTCGAAACGCTCGAACTGAATTTGCAGTTACAGGAAGAAGTAGCCAGAAGGCAGTTGCTGGAAAAGGCATATAGCCTGAGTCAGGCACGCCTGCGCACGATTGCCGACAATGCGTACGGCTGGGAATACTGGCAGGGCCCGGACAAGGAAATCATTTACATGTCGCCGTCGTGCGAACAGATTACCGGCTATACGGTGGAAGAATTCACCGGCGACCCAGAGCTGTTGAATGCGATTATCCATCCGGAAGACCGTCACTTGATGGAAATTCACATGCACTATGTCGAGCGCAACAAGGACGACGGCAGCGAACTGGATTTCCGCATTGTCCGCAAGGATGGCGAGGTCCGCTGGATTGCGCATACCTGCAAGGCCATTTATTCGCAAAACGGCCAGTACATGGGAAGACGCGGCAGCCGCCGCGACTTGACAGACCGCTATCGGCAGGAAGAGTCGTTGCGATTGGCGGCTACCGTGTTTGACAGCGTCAACGAAGCGGTGCTGGTGACCAGTCGCGACAACCGGATCATCGCGGTCAATGCGTCATTTACTGCGATTACCGGTTATAACGCCGACGACGTGATCGGTCAGGATTCGCGCATGCTGACCGACGGCGAACCGCCGGCCGAATTCGTTCGGGACATGTGGCGCACACTGGTCAAGACCGACCGATGGCAAGGCGAATTCACCAATCGGCGCAAGGACGGCCAGCGCTATATCGCCTGGGTCTCGATCAACAGCGTGCGCGACGACAAAGGGCATGTCACCAATTACATTTCCGTATTTTCCGACATCAGCGAGCGCAAGGAAAACGAGCAGCGTATTCAGTACTTGGCGCACCACGATTTGCTGACTGGCTTGCCGAACCGCGCGCTGTTCAGCGACCGGCTGAAGCAAACGGTGCTGACGGCGAAACGTTACCGGGCAAATCTGGCGCTGATGTTCGTCGATCTCGACAAGTTCAAGCCGGTCAACGATCATTTCGGCCACAACGTTGGCGATCTGCTGCTCAAGGGCGTGGCGCAGCGCTTGCAGGAATGCGTCCGCGAATCGGATACTGCGGCACGCATCGGCGGCGACGAATTTGTCGTGCTGCTGCCAGGCATTGGCAACGAAGAAGATGCGCAGACAGTGGCCAGCAAGATTCTGGAATCGCTGGGAATGCCCTTTCATGTTGACGGCAATGAAGTGCAGATCTCGGCCAGCATCGGCTTTGCGATTTATCCGGATCACGGCGATACCGACGACCTGATCCTGAAAAATGCCGACACCGCGATGTACCACGCGAAGAACGGCAATCACACGCGTATCGTGTCATTCAGCCACCTGGCCAATTAGCAGCTATCCGTCGAGCGCAGCCAGCAGACGCTGTTCCTTTTCCCGTGCGGCGGTCAGATGTCGCAACCGTACGTGGCCGTAGCCACGGATATCGTCCGGAATCGATGCAATCGCCACCAGTGTCGACAGGTTCGCTTCGGTCAGTTTCGGCAGCAGCGAGGTCAGCAGCGTACGGTATTCGCCGGCCAGCGCGCGTTCGGTCTTGCGTTCTTCGGTGTAGGCAAAAATGTCGAATATCGTACCGCGCAGGAAGCGCAGTTTCGCCAGCAACCAGAATGCGTGCCGCACCCACGAACCGTATTCGCTTTTGAGCGGCAGGCCGTCGCTGCCGGTGCGCGCGAACAGCGGCGGTGCCAGGTTGTAGCGCAGTTGGTAATTACCCTCGAAAATGTCGGCAATGCGCGCCAGGAAATCGCCATTGCTGTGCAGTCGTGCCACCTCGTACTCGTCCTTGCCTGCCAGCAGCTTGAAGTAATGGCGGGCGACCGCTTCGGTCAATCGGGTCGAGCCGTCGGCGCGGGTTGCTTCGACAGAGCGTACTTCATCGACGAAGGCGCGATATTTCCCGGCGTAAGCCGCGTCCTGGTAATCGGTCAGGAAGGCGACGCGCTGCGCAATCACGCCATCCAGCGACAGCTTGCGGTGCAGCACGATCGGATGTGCCGGCGTCGCCAGTTGTTCGACTTTGGCCAGGTCGTGTGCGGCGACGCGACCCCAGCCGAACGCCTGCTGGTTGAACGCGACCGACACGCCGTTGAGTTCGATGGCTTTCAACAACGCTTCGTCGGACAGCGGCACCCAGCCTTTTTGCCAGGCATAACCGAGCATGAACATGTTGGCGGCAATCGCATCGCCCATCAGCGCGGTGGCGATCCGGCCGGCATCGACGAAATCAACCGGCATGCCGGAGCAGGCGGCGCGTACTGCCTCGATGGCCGAGGCTTCCGGAAATTGCCAGTCGGGGTTGCCGACGAAGGCGGCGGTCGGGACGGCCGTCGAATTGATCGCGGCGCGGGTACGGCCATCGCCCATCCTGGTCAGCGCTTCGAGGCTGGCGGTGACTGCCAGATCGCAGCCGATGACCAGGTTCGCGGCACCGGTGCTGATGTGGGTCGAGTGCAAGTCTTCCTGCTGGTTAGCAATGCGCACATGCGACAGCACCGGCCCGCCTTTTTGCGCCAGACCGCTCATGTCGAGCACCGAGCAACCCTTGCCCTCGACATGCGCGGCCATCGCGACGATCTGGCCGATGGTGACAACGCCGGTGCCGCC
>JAYFNP010000355.1:0-14581 GCA_034933385.1 Burkholderiaceae bacterium
TCGTTCATACCGCCAAGCTACTGACTTGACTTAGCATAAACGAGCATTTTACTTCAAATCAGACTTTCATACCAGTCAAAAGAATTTCCTCGACCGGTGTCAACACCCCCGCCTGTCGCGCCTGTTCAATCAATTCAGGCCGCTTGCTCACCGTCGCCAGCAAAGCCTGTTCACGGCGCCATTTTTCGATTTCGGCATGATTGCCGCTCAACAACACGTCCGGCACCGTATCTCCCTGGTACGCTTCCGGGCGCGTGTAATGCGGGCAATCCAGCAAACCATCGACGAAGCTGTCGTTCTGCGCCGACTCTGCATCATTCAGTGCACCCGGCAAAATCCTGATGACCGCGTCCATCAAGGCCATCGCAGGTATCTCGCCGCCAGACAGCACGAAATCGCCGATGCTGATTTCCTCGTCAACACAACGATTTAGCAATCGTTGATCCACCGCTTCATACCGGCCGCACAACAACACCAGACCGGGCTCGGCAGCCAGTTGCGTCACGCGCCCATGGGTCAGCGGTTTGCCTTGCGGCGACAGGTAAATCACTTTCGGGTTAGGCAAGCCCTGTGCTGTTTGTCGGGATTTTGCCGCGCCAATTGCATCTTCCAGCGGCTTGGCCAGCATCACCATGCCAGGACCACCGCCGTAAGGCCGGTCATCCACAGTGCGATGCCGATCATGCGTAAAATCGCGCGGATTCCACAACGTCAGCCGGCACTTGTCCAGATCGAACGCTCGCCGGGTAATGCCGGATTGCGTCAAGGCGGCAAACATTTCGGGGAACAGCGTGATCACATCGAATTGCATCGCGTTGGCTCCTGTCTCCAGCCGGCGAACCCGTCATGTCAAATGCGCTAATAATCTGGTTGCCAGTCAACCAGAATAAGCCTGGCGGCTTGATCTATCGTCTTGATGAAATGACCCACAAACGGGATCAGCATTTCGCGCTGCTTTGTTTCAGCTCCGGGAACATCGGCAACCGCCACCCGCAATATCGGATGGGCACCGCTCTCCATCAAGCCGCTGACTGTACCCAGCGATTCATCTTGAAGGTTCTTGACCGTCAGCCCGATTAAGTCGACCCAATAAAATTCGCTGTCGTCCAACGGAGGGAAATGGCGCCGGGATATTTGCACTACCGTGCCTTTCAGCGCTTCGGCCACATCCCTACCGGTGATGCCGACCAGTTGGGCCACGACTTCATCAGCGTGCAACTTGGCCTGCTGCATATCGACATCATGCAACTCCGGCTTGTCCAGCCACCAGCGACGCACATGCAGCAGCGCATCGGCATCTGCCGAATAAGGCTTGATGCGCACCCAGCCCTGAACACCGAAAGCGCCGACAATATGACCTACCGGCACCAAATCATCCGGGATTTTTACCCCGTATGTTCCAGCTTGCTGCAAGTTCAGGCAGACTTGGCAATCCCGGCCAGACGTGCAACAGCCGGCGACAATTGCGCACCGACCCCTTGCCAGTAAGCCAGGCGATCCTGAGCGATGCGAACGGATTCTTCACCGCCTGCTGCGATCGGGTTGTAAAAACCGAGGCGCTCAATGAAACGACCATCCCGACGGCTGCGGGAATTGGAGGCTACGATGCTGAAAAACGGGCGCTTCTTGGAACCGCCACGAGATAAACGAATAACGACCATAAGATTTCCAGAAAATGTTCGGACAAGGAAAAGTCCGCGATTATAGCGTGTTTTGCCAATAAACGGAACCCACCGATCCCGTTATGGCAGTATTTCCCAAATATTAAGCCAATTCCCCGAATTTTTCAGTCCAGGGAACCGCTGCCAATCATCCCTCCCCAAGCAATGGGGAATCGGGTGGGGTATTACTTTTTCAGCTGCCCCAAATCGCGCACAGCACCGCGATCGGCCGATGCTGCCAACGCTGCATATGCCTGTAACGCCTGCGACACAACGCGCTTCCGGCTAACCGGCTTCCATGCCACGTCGCCTTTTTTCTCCATCGCCACACGGCGGGCTGCCAGAACACCGTCGCTAACATTCAAGTTGACGCGACGGCCGGGAATGTCGATGTCGATGGTATCACCTTCTTCGACCAGCCCGATCGCGCCGCCCGAAGCCGCTTCCGGCGAAGCATGGCCAATCACCAAGCCGGATGAACCGCCGGAAAAGCGCCCATCGGTGAACAACGCACAGGTCTTGCCCAACCCCTTGGACTTCAAATAAGAAGTCGGATACAGCATTTCCTGCATGCCCGGTCCACCCTTCGGCCCTTCATAACGGATGATGATCACATCACCGTGATTGATCTGGTCTCCCAGAATGGCGTCGACCGCCTCTTCCTGACTTTCGAAAATGCGCGCCTTGCCGCTGAATTTCAGAATGCTCTCGTCAACACCGGCGGTTTTCACGATACAACCGTTTTCGGCGATATTGCCATACAGCACAGCCAAGCCACCATCCTGCGAAAACGCATGCGCCTTGTCGCGGATGCAACCACTGACCCGATTGGTGTCGAGCTGGTCATAACGCTTGTTTTGCGAAAACGCGACCGGCGTCGGGATGCCACCGGGCGCCGCCTTGTAAAACTGTTGTACCGCCGCATCCTGCGTCGTCAGAATGTCGTTGGCGGCAATCGCCTCGCCTAAAGTTTTACTATGCACGGTCAAGGCACTGGTATTCAGCAAACCGGCACGGGACAGTTCGCCCAAAATTCCATAAATGCCACCAGCACGATGCACATCTTCGATATGGTAGTCCTGCGTCATCGGCGCCACTTTGCACAGGCACGGCACCTTGCGCGAAATCCGGTCGATGTCGGCCATCGTGAAATCTACCCCGGCTTCTTGCGCCACCGCCAGCAAGTGCAACACGGTATTCGTCGAACCGCCCATCGAGACATCGAGCGTCATCGCATTCTCGAATGCCGTTTTGGTTGCGATACTGCGTGGCAGCACCGAGGCATCATCCTGTTCGTAATAACGCTTGGTATTGGCGACGATAATCCGCGCCGCACGCAAAAACAGTTCCTTGCGGTCGCCATGCGTTGCCATCAAGGTGCCATTGCCGGGCAAGCCCAAGCCGAGTGCTTCAGTCAGGCAATTCATCGAATTCGCAGTGAACATGCCGGCACAGGAACCGCAGGTCGGACAAGCCGAACGCTCGAATGCGTTCACTTCGTCATCGGTCACCGTCGGATCGCCCGCCTGAATCATCGCATCGATCAAGTCGATCTTGATCGTTTTCTGCGAACCTTGTGGCCGGCCGCGCAATGCCTCGACCGTCTTGCCGGCTTCCATCGGGCCACCGGACACGAAGATCGTCGGGATGTTCAGGCGCATCGCGGCCATCATCATTCCCGGAGTGATCTTGTCACAATTGGTGATGCAGATCATCACATCGGCGCAATGCCCATTCACCATGTACTCGACCGAATCGGCAATCAGTTCCCGCGATGGCAGCGAATACAGCATGCCGCCATGACCCATCGCAATGCCGTCGCATAACGCAATCGTGTTGAATTCCCTCGCGACACCACCCACCGCCTCAATCTCGCGTGCCACCATCTGCCCCAGATCCTTCAGGTGGACATGGCCCGGAACGAATTGTGTGAACGAATTAACCACGGCAATGATCGGTTTGTCGAAGTCGCCATCCTTCGAGCCGCAGGCGCGCCACAGAGAACGGGCGCCAGCCATGTTGCGGCCGTGAGTTGAAGTACGGGAACGGTATTGCGGCATTTTATTGCTCTCCATAAATGTTTATTTCATTCCAGCGCGATCGGTGCCTTACTTAACGCACCATGCAACGACACAACCGGCGAATCCCCGAAGTGGCAGATTCCGGCAATGAAATTGCAATCCAAGAGTGGTAGAGTGCCTTGCGTTAGGGCACATGTCAAATATATGATGCGGCACCGGAACTTGGCCTTCAGCACTGGAATTAGTATGCCAGATAACTCAAATCAGCGTAAAAAGGCTGTTAATTTCGAGGGTATAGCCTAAAAAACACCATTATCGCAAGATATTTGGCGGCGTTTAATAAATACACCCTTGAGTATTTTTTTAGCGCCAATCGGTAGATAATGTGCCTGATTTGGCATGCTGTCACTCTGACGCAAACGGACACGGAATTTTTTGAAAGAAAAGCGATGCTGATCCACCCTTTGCCCGACCCGGTTCTGTTCAAGGTCGGGCCTTTGGCTGTCCACTGGTACGGCATCATGTATGTCGTCGCCTTCGCACAATTTCTCGCGCTTGGACGGCTGCGTGCCCGCCAGCCGCATATGGCCGCTACCGGCTGGAAATATCAGGATTTGGATGACATGCTGTTCTACGGCGTGCTGGGCGTGATCATCGGTGGCCGCCTAGGCGAAGTGCTGTTCTACAACTTTGCCTATTTTTCGTCTCATCCGCTGGAAATCTTTGCCGTCTGGAAGGGCGGCATGTCGTTCCACGGCGGTTTTCTCGGCGTCATCGTCGGCATGTGGCTGTGGTGCCGCAAAACCGGCAGAAATCTGGTCGATGTGCTGGATTTCATCGCACCCATGGTGCCACTCGGCCAAGCAGCCGGACGCATCGGCAACTTCATCAACGCCGAACTGCCGGGCCGCGTTGCCGACCCGTCGCTGCCCTGGGCGATGATCTGGCCGAACGTCGATAACCTGCCGCGCCACCCTTCGCCCATTTATCAGGCGCTGGTCGATGGCGTGCTGATGTTCGTGCTGCTGTGGCTGTTTGCCCGCAAGGCGCGGCCGAGATGGGCAGTCAGCGGCATGTTCCTGCTGTTGTATGGCTGCGCACGCTTTTTCACAGAATATTTCCGCACGCCTGATTACGAAGTGGCGTTCGCCGGCATTACCATTTCCGCCGGACAAATGCTGTCCTTGCCGATGATCGCCGCCAGCGCGGTGTTTTTCTGGCTGGCTTACCGCCGCAAGGATGGCTGATGGGTTCGGTTTTGCTGCAGCGCGACGGCCCCATCGCCACCGTCATACTGGCCAATTCGGGCAAGCTGAATGCGATCGATATCGCAATGTGGCGTGGGTTGGCATCGACATTTCGCACACTGTCGCAAGACGAATCGTTGCGCTGCGTGATCGTACGCGGCGAAGGCAATAACTTCGCTGCCGGCGCCGATATCGCCGAATTCCCGGCGCAGCGCAACTCGACCGGGCAAGGCCTCACCTACCATAACGATATCATCGGGCCTGCGCTTGATGCGATGACCAACGGACTGCATCCGACCATCGCCGCGATTGACGGCGTCTGCGTCGGCGGTGGGCTGGAAATCGCCTGCGCATGCGACTTGCGCATCGCTGCCCCATCGTCGCGCTTCGGCATCCCAATCCGGCGGCTCGGTTTCGCACTGGCGCCAACCGAAATGCAAAGCCTGTTGCAGCTGATCGGCCTAGCCGCCACGCTGGAAATTCTGCTTGAAGGGCGAGTGTTTGATGCCAGCGAAGCAATGCAAAAAGGCTTGCTGCATCGCATCGTCGACGATGTCCACGATGAAGCGCACCAAACAGCCGAACGCATCGCTGCCGGCGCGCCGCTGGCGGCACGCATCAACCGGAAGTTGGCACGCCGCCTGAGCCCGCTGCCAGACACACTGAGCTTGCAGGAACGCACCGAGGCGTACAAGTTGCTGGATTCCAACGATTATCACGAAGGAATCGGCGCATTCTTGGACCGCCGCAAGCCGAGCTTCACCGGCAACTAATTTGCAGCAACCATAACAGGCTTTGCCGCGACGGCAAAATGGAGGCGCCAAGACTACTCGTCTTCCTGCATGCGGACATTTTTATCCGCGGAAAACGCCCGCCAAGCTGTCTGAATTGCGCCAGACGAAAAGCCGCGCTGCATCAGGAAGCGCATCTGCTTCGCTCGTTCCGCCGGCGTGACTGGTGGCCGGTTGAACTTTCGGCGCCACACTTCGAGCGCGCGCGAAGCTTCGTTCTCGGCCAGCTTTTCCTTGAGCGCAACGAACGTATCGCTCTCGATCCCATGTTCCTTCAACTCGCGCAAGATGCGGACGTTGCCGAAGCGCTCGGCACGTCGATTCACCAGCGATTCGGAAAAACGTTCATCTGACAAAAGCTTTGCCGCTTCCAACTGGTCGAGCAATGTGTCGAGATCGTCATCCTCGCCCGCATGGCGCGCAAGTTTTTTTGCCAGTTCGACACGGCTATGCTCGCGCGCCGACAGGTAACGCAACGCCCGCGCTTTCAGACTGATTTTTTGCATGCTTGAACCATGTTCACGCCGCAGGCTTTTCCTTCACCTTGAGCTCTTTGGCTTCCTTACCCTCTTTCGCCAGCGGCGGCAATTCGCGCACGCCGAGTGAAGCGCGCACCTTGTTTTCGATTTCGTATGCCAGCTCCGGATGCTCCTTCAGGTAATTGCGTGCATTGTCCTTGCCCTGACCGATGCGTTCGCCGTTGTAGCTGTACCAGGAGCCGGCTTTCTCGACTACTTTCGCCTCCGAACCGAGATCAAGAATTTCGCCTTCGCGCGATGTCCCTTCCCCGTACAGGATGTCGAAATGCGCCTCCTTGAACGGCGGCGCGACCTTGTTCTTCACCACCTTGACGCGGGTTTCGCTGCCGATCACTTCATCCCCGGACTTGATCGATCCGGTGCGACGGATGTCAAGACGCACCGACGAATAAAATTTCAGCGCATTGCCGCCGGTCGTCGTTTCGGGGTTGCCGAACATGACGCCGATCTTCATCCGGATCTGGTTGATGAAAATCACCATGGTGTTGGTGCGATTGATGCTCGCGGTCAGTTTGCGCAGCGCCTGCGACATCAGCCTGGCCTGCAAGCCGGGCAGGGAATCGCCCATGTCACCTTCGATTTCTGCTCTCGGCGTCAACGCGGCGACCGAGTCGATGACAATCAGGTCGACGCCACCGGAACGAACCAGCGCGTCAGTGATTTCCAGCGCCTGCTCACCGGTATCCGGCTGCGAAATCAGCAATTCGTGCAGGTTGACGCCCAATTTTTGCGCATAAATGACATCGAGCGCATGCTCGGCATCGATGAACGCGCAGGTGCCGCCCTGTTTTTGCATTTCGGCAATCACCTGCAAGGTCAGCGTGGTCTTGCCGGACGATTCCGGTCCGTAAATTTCGACCACCCGGCCGCGCGGCAGACCGCCGACGCCGAGTGCAATGTCCAGACCGAGCGATCCGGTGGAGACAACCGGCACTTCCTCGGTCACCGCGCCGGCATCCATACGCATCACCGACCCTTTTCCAAATTGTTTTTCGATTTGCGCCAAAGCGGCAGCGAGCGCTTTACCCTTGTCGGCGTTGCTTGCGGTTTTTTTGTCGTCCATGATGTTTTCTCGGCTGTAATGACACTGTTGGTCGGAGCGAATACGTTTCGCAGGCATTACTGTATAAAAAAACAGTATTCAATGCAAGCCTCAATTGAACCGTATGCATTTTGCAACATACGAACAAAAACCACCGACCAGTCGCGAACCATAATGAAATGACCGCCTTCAGCTTCGCATGTGCTAAAATTTTTTTTTGCACTTCCTTGTGTGGCATTTGTAACTGCCACTTTACACTGACGTTATGCCCCTGCCTCCTGCCACTCCCGGGCGCAAGCTCAAACACTCCCGCGTTTTCAATGTTGAGTTCTTCCATCGTGAAGACGGCTTGTGGGAAATCGATGCGCGTCTGACGGATACCAAAACCCACGACGTTGCCCTCACTTGCGGCGTGCTGCATGCCCACCAGCCAATTCACGACTTGCTGCTGCGCCTGACGGTGGGGGACGATGCCAATATCGTCGATGCCGTAGCCGTCATGGATTCCGTCCCGTTCGCCGGCTATTGCGACACGATTAGTCCGACTTACAAGAAATTGATCGGTTTGAATGTCATGTTCGGTTTTCGGCAAGGGATCAAGGAACGCTTCTCCGGCGTTGATGGCTGCACGCACCTGAACGAGTTGGCCATGATTCTGCCGGATGCAGCGGTTCAGGTGTTTGCCTTTGAAAAACGCAAGGATCCCAGCCTCAAGGATAGAGAGAAAAAGCCCTTCGAACTGGATAACTGCCATGCGTTGCGCTCCGAAGGTCCGGCCGTCGCCCTGTATTACCCACGTTGGGCCGTCAAACCGGAAAAATGAGCAAGCTCGCGGGACCAACCCGCTGTTTATCTTTTCCGCAACAGAAACACACAAGGCAATGGCGACCAAGGCAGCCTGTCTGCTATATTGGACATGGCCAGTTTTGATTGAAAATCAACGGAGGGGAACCAAGCATGGGCATTGCAAAGATCGTCTTGTCGCTCGATGGGGTAATCAAACAGGAACTGGAACTCTCCAAAGACCGCATCGGCATAGGACGGCGCCCCTACAACGACATGGTGCTCGACAACCCGGCCGTCAGCGGCGAGCACGCGATGATCGTCAAGTCGCACAGCGACTACATTCTGGAAGATCTCGGCAGCACCAACGGCACCTATGTCAACGGCCAGCCGGTCAAAAAGCATTACCTGCAAAATAATGACGTGATTGAACTGATGAGGTACCGAATTCAATACATCGTCGCCTTGCACGCCAATGCCAGAAATGATGCGCTCGGACCGGACACCGCACTGATGCCGCGGCAAGCCGATGAAGATGAAGCGCTGGCGGCGATGCCCGTACAGCCGGCGGTTCTTCAGGTACTCAACGGTGGCAATGCCGGCAGGGAACTGTCGCTGGCCAAGGACGTCACCACCATTGGCCATGCGGGGATACAGCTGGCAGCCGTTCTGCGCAGGCCCGAAGGCTACTTTATCCAGCATGTCGAAGGAGCGAACAGCCCGCTGGTCAACGATCATCCGATCGGCAACGAAACTTTCCCGCTGATGGACGGCGACGTAATCGACCTGACCGGAACGCAAATCCGCTTTTCACTGCTTTGACCAGCACCATCCGTCCAAGAAGCCTGACGCACACGCGCCCGGACGCTGTCTGAAGCGTTTAGGCGATCTCATATTTTATTTTTCTGCACACCACCATGACCCAGGATGAACTCAAGCACGCCGTCGCCCTTTCCGCCCTCGATTATGTGATCGATGGCGAAATCATCGGCGTCGGTACCGGCTCGACTGCCAATTTCTTCATCGACGAACTCGGCAAGATCAAGCATCGTGTCAAGGGCACCGTTGCCTCATCCGAAGCCACTGCCGCGCGCCTGCGGTCGCACGGCATCGACGTGCTGCCACTGGAACAAGTCGATTCGATCCCGGTGTATGTCGACGGTGCCGACGAAATCACGTCGCAAGGCGCGATGATCAAGGGCGGCGGCGGCGCGCTGACGCGGGAAAAGATCATTGCTTCGGCAGCGCAAAAGTTCGTCTGCATCGCTGACGAATCCAAGCTGGTCAACTTGCTCGGCGCCTTCCCGCTGCCGGTCGAGGTCATCCCAATGGCGCATGCGGTGGTCGCGCGCAAGCTGGTCGCACTCGGCGGACAACCGCGGCTGCGGATGAAAAACGGCACGCCGTTCATCACTGACAATGGCAATTACATCCTCGACGTTTCCGGCATGCAAATCGCCGACCCGGCCGGAATGGAAGATCAAATCAACAACATCACCGGTGTCGTGACCGTCGGATTATTTGCGCGCCAGGGGGCCGACATTTGCCTGCTGGGCACCACCAACGGCACCAAAATACTCGATTTCAGCCGCTGATTTTCAGCTTTGCCGAAAATCTCATGGGGTATGTGCCAAAAAACCATCATGCAGCCACGATTTCCGAGGCATTCAAAAAATACACCGCCCTGTATTTTTTGGGTTCACATTCGGTTAAAACTGCCACGGACAGCGGATTTGTAATAATCCTTGACGCCCCGCAAACTCCTTTCGTACACTCGTTTGATTATTGTCAAACGGGCTAATGGCGTTGCCATGGCCAGAAAGTACCGACGATGAGGCTCTCGCCCCCAAAAACACTGATCATCGCTGCGCTGTTCTGCGCCGGCATCTCCCCCGTCTCCTACGCCAACGATTTGTCGCTGCACCCATCCGGCAGGGATTTCCATCTGGCTGCGCTTAGCCCGTCGGTGCCTTCTGGCAGTCCGGCGACCATGCAGGAAGAAATCGGCATCGACGACATTTCCATCACCGAGGTCGATGTCTGGGAACGCATGCGGCAAGGGTTCGGCATCCCTGATCTGGTGGACAACCCGCTGGTTTCAAACCAGCTTGAGTGGTACAGCGCCCGACCCGATTACATTGCCCGCACCACCGGCCGCGCGTCGCGCTATCTGTTCCATATTGTGCAAGAACTCGAAGCGCGCGGCATGCCGACTGAACTGGCGCTGTTGCCATTTATCGAATCCGCCTTCAACCCGAATGCGGTGTCTACCGCCAAAGCCGCCGGCATGTGGCAATTCATCCCGTCTACCGGACGCAATTTCAACCTGAAGCAAAGCTCGTTCAAAGATGACCGGCGCAGCGTGCTGGCTTCGACCGACGCGGCGCTGAATTACCTGCAGATGCTGCACAACATGTTCGGCGACTGGCAACTGGCGCTGGCGGCGTACAACTGGGGCGAAGGTTCGGTGCAGCGCGCCATCAAGAAGAACGAGGCGGCCGGCCTGCCGACCGATTTCAACAGCCTGTCGGCACGGATGCCGGCGGAGACACGCAATTACGTGCCGAAACTGCAGGCTGTCAAGCACATTATCGCCAATCCGGCCAAATATGGCATCGAGCTGCCGAAAATCGAGAACCAGCCGTATTTCGTCACCATCGGCAAGACGCGCGACATGGATGTGAAGGTTGCGGCGCAGCTGGCCGAACTGCCGCTGGATGAGTTCCGCGCATTGAATCCGCAATTCGGCAAGTACGTGATTACCGGCGGTACCAAAACGCGGATTCTGCTGCCGCATGAAAATGCCGACAAGTTCAAGGCCAACCTCGCGAAATGGGGCACGGACAAAGCGCTGTGTTCCTGGACGGCTCACAAGGTCACCGACTCACGCGAACGCATCGAGGCGATTGCCGAAAAATATGGCACAACAGCCGATGTGATTCGCGAAGCCAACCGGATCCCGCCGAAAATGGTGCTGAAAGCCGGTTCGACTGTGCTGGTACCGAAACCGGCCAGCCTGACTGACAAGGACATTTCGCCGGAAATCGCCGAAAATGCCAAGATTGCGGTTGAACGCGACGCGCCGCCGCTCAAACACATCACGGTCAAAGTCGGCAAAAAAGACAGCCTGGCATCCATCGCGAAAAAACATCGTGTCAGCGTTGGGCAAATCAAGGCCTGGAACAAGTTGCATGGCGACAAGGTCGCTGCCGGCACCAAGCTGGATTTGCATGTGCCGCATAAAGCCTCGGCCCAAAAAAGAGGCAAACAACTCGCCAAGGCTGGCAAACGGGACAGCGTGAAAAGAAAATCAGCGGGAAAAAAGAAAACCGTGGTAGCGCAGGCCAAACCGCGTGGCAAGGCCGCCAAAAAACGTGCCGGATAAGCATTTAGCAAACAACACGAAATGAAAAGTTGCCGTGACGGCTAGGACGTCCTACAATCTTGCCTCAACCAAACAAGCAATAATTGCAAAAGAGTAATCAACCCGATATGCAAGCCAGCTTCCGTTTTTTGGGCTACCCGCCCAAACGGCAGGCGTTCTTGTAATCTAGCTTCTGGAGTCACGCATGGCATTTTTGCAAGGCAAAAAAATTCTCATCACGGGGTTGCTGTCCAACCGTTCCATCGCTTACGGCGTCGCACAAGCCTGCAAACGTGAGGGCGCCGAACTGGCGTTTACCTACGTTGGCGAACGCTTCAAGAGCCGGATCACCGAATTCGCCAAAGAATTCGGCAGCGATCTGGTGTTCGAATGCGACGTCAGCAGTGACGACCAAATCAATGCGCTATTCGTCGATCTGCACAAATCCTGGGATACGCTCGACGGCATGGTGCATGCGATTGCCTTTGCGCCGCGCGAAGCGATTGCCGGCGATTTTTTCGATGGCCTGTCGCGCGAAGCCTTCAAGGTAGCGCATGACATTTCGGCCTACAGTTTCCCGGCCATGATCAAGGCGGCCATGCCAATGCTCAAGACCGGCTCCGCGGTGCTCACGCTGACTTATCTCGGCGCCAACCGGGCAATCCCCTATTACAACACGAGGGGGCTGGCGAAAGCTGCGCTTGAAGCCAGCGTCCGGTATGCGGCTGACTCGCTCGGCAAGAAAGGCATCCGCGTCAACGGCGTTTCCGCCGGCCCGGTCAAGACGATTGCCGCCAGCGGCATCAAGGATTTCAACATCTTGCTGAACTTCGTCGCCGATCACGCACCGCTGCGTCGTAACGTGACCATCGAGGAAATCGGCAACACTGCAGCGTTCCTGCTGTCCGATCTGGCTTCCGGCATCACCGGCGACATCGTGTATGTCGACGGCGGCTTCTCGCACGTGATGGGACTCAATCCGGACCAGGAATTCATTATTAAACGTAGCGACGACTGATCCGGCTCAACCGGGCAACGATAAATACGCTATAATGCTCGTCTGTGCGCTGCCAAAAGTGGCGCACAGACAGTAATCAAGCAGCTTCGCAAGCCTTCGCGGCCTCTTCTGGATGCCGCAGAATAAAGCCCCCCCGCCTCTTGTGCCCTTCGATGGCACTCTTCCGGCGCAAAGCTTTTGTGCCGAAATTTCTTTGCATTCCCAAGTCATTTCGTTTGGTTGGCGTCGCATTTTTTGCGCTCACGCACACGCGTCGGCGCCGATTCATATGAAAGTAAACAATGACTTTTGAAGTACTAGGCTTACACCCCGCTATCGTCAAGGCTGTTACCGACGCAGGCTATACCCAGCCCACCGCGGTACAACAGCAGGCAATTCCCGCCGCACTCAACGGCGCCGACTTGCTGGTCTCGTCGCAAACCGGCTCCGGCAAAACCGCCGCCTTCATGCTGCCGGCGCTGCACCGTTTCGCCTCCGAACCGCACTCGTCGACCAGCAAGACGCCGAATCAAGAACGGCAATCCTCGCGCGCCCGCGGCGAACGCATCCGGTTCAAGCCGGCTCAGCCGAAAATGCTGGTGCTGACGCCGACACGTGAACTGGCGCTGCAGGTCACCACGGCGACTGAACTCTATGGCGCCCAGATGAAACGCATCAAAGCCGTTTCCATTCTGGGCGGCATGCCCTACCCGAAACAGATGCAACTGCTGGCGAAGAATCCGGAAATCCTGGTGGCGACGCCGGGACGCCTGATCGACCACATGGATTCCGGCAAAATCGATTTCTCGCAATTGCAAATCCTGGTGCTCGACGAAGCCGACCGGATGCTCGACATGGGCTTCATCGACGATATTGAAAAGATCGTCGATGCCACGCCAGAATCGCGCCAGACAATGCTGTTTTCGGCTACGCTTGACGGCGTGGTCGGCAGCATGGCACGCCGCATCACGCGGAATCCGCTTGAAATCCGCATTGCCAATGCTTCGACCAAACAGGCAAACATCGTGCAATGCGTGCATTTCGTCGACGACCTGGCACACAAGAACCGCCTGCTGGACCATTTGCTGCGCGATGCCTCGATCGACCAGGCGATGGTATTCACCGCGACGAAACGCGACGCCGATCTGATCGCCGACCGCCTGTGCATCGCCGGCTTTTCCGCTGCGGCATTGCATGGCGACATGAATCAGGGCGCGCGCAACCGCACACTCAACAGCCTGCGCCGCGGTCAATTGAAAGTGCTGGTCGCCACCGACGTCGCCGCACGCGGCATCGACGTGCCAACGATCACCCACGTGTTCAACTACGATCTGCCAAAATTCGCCGAGGATTATGTACACCGCATCGGCCGTACCGGCCGGGCCGGACGCAGCGGATTGGCCATCTCGCTGGTCAACCACGCAGAAGTGATTCACATCAAGCGTATTGAACGCTTCACCAAACAATCGATTCCAGTCAACGAAATCGAAGGTTTCGAGCCGAAAAAAACATCTTCCGCCAACCGCACCGCGCGCAAACCAGGCGGGTGGAAGCCGGGCGACAAACGCCGTGCGGCACACAAGCCTGGTCAGCGCACGTTCGCCAAACCGGAAGGTGCCAGCAAAAAAAGCCCGCCCAAGCATGCACGCAGCGCCGACAGTGCGCGACGTGCCTTCGGCGATCGCTGAATGAAAGTTGTCACGTGCGCGCAGACCAAAAATATACTATAGGGTGTATTTATAAACTGCTGCAGAATACCTGGCCTGATACCGGTATTTTGTGACATACCCTTTGCATTTGATAAAAAACGGCGCTGACAACAGCGCCGTTTTTTCTTGGGTAACACGATTAATCCGGTGGCGCGACCTGCCAGCAACGCGAACGGCCGAATGAAGCCTGCTGACACATGTTGATGCCGGCGCGAACCACGTCAGCGCACGCACGCATGAGCGGCAATACAATGAAACGTCGGCAATAACCACTTATCTTTTCCTCCACACCCATTGCACCTCACGATATATTTGACGCCAGCATGGCAAGCAACCATACTCTAATTGCCATAGATCAACAGATGTCAAACGAAGCGCACCGATAATTCATCATCGGCATTCAAAAACTGGCTCACCACGAAAAAAC
>JAYFNP010000356.1:0-3754 GCA_034933385.1 Burkholderiaceae bacterium
CATCATGGACCAGCCAATCAGCACCATCAGACCACCGGCAATCCCTGGAAATTTCGGACCAAATTTGTCCACGAATTTACCACCACCTGGTTGAGATGCTGCTTGAATCACCTGGGAAAGCGTGAAGGCCGTTTGAACAGCGGCCAGCGATACTGACAATTTCTCCGTCATCGGACGCGAAAATAGTGTCCATGCATACTGAACACCGGAAATCATGCACATCAATAGAACTGCCAATATTAGATAAAACCAACGATTGTTCAACAACCCCGTCGGTTGCCCTGCCTGTGTGTTACTCATAATGTCTCTCGCAATAGTTGATTAGAAAAACTTGTCCCAAATTAGGAACTTGTGTCTCTGTGCGGTCAGATTGCCGTCAGACAAAACTCTCATAACGACCGACACAAAAGACACCCGTTCTCAGGAGAGTGCACATATTTCTAGGGTGCGTGCATCTGTTCTATCGCATATCCTGTGCCATGCCGGACGAAATTTTTCTCAATGTTTTTTATCCTTTAAGTTCAATGGCTTATATGAATATCTTGGCCCACACAACTCCTGTGCGACAAATGATTTTGATGTCGAAATCGGTGACGAAGTGTGTCATCGTCATTAATGACGATAAAAATAAAACAGGCCCGACATGGGCCTAAAGAAGAATTGACGCCAAGGAAAAACACCGCAAAGAAACGGGGCGATAGTGAAACGTCGTTATTCCATCGCCAAGAATGAAACACGAATCATGTGAGCCAATAAGCAAGCATAGTGGAATACAAAGTCACTCGGCCGATTGCTGATCCCGCCCCGACACGCTTAATCACGCGATCAATGTCGGTGGATCAGATTTAATGCTGGCGTACCGACGTCACTTGCATCTGAGATTGGGAAGGCAGCATATTGATGGCGGGATGTCTGTAGGCATATACGGCGTTGGCTGGTGATAAGCGGGCTTTAATGCTACTCATGGCGCTATGACGACCTACCAGCAAAGACCATGTGTTCACACTAGATGGTCTGAATACGCTAGCGAAACCACGTCGAGTCTGCCAAGACATATGCGTGAGTAGCTCGTATGTCTCAACAGCACATGTCCCACGAACAAAACTCATGCCTGCGCTGTTGCCATCGTCATAAATGATGATGACATACTTCGTCACCGACTTCGACACGTAAAACATTTATCGCTACAGGCATTATTCAGGCCAACATCTTCATATAACCCATTGAATCCAAATAATAAAAAAGCAGTTCGCGAATTTCCAATGCTGCATGGCACGGGATATGCAATAGAACAGATGCACACATCCTAGAAATATGTGCACTCTCCTTCCTTAGAGTAGGTGTCTTCTGTGTTGGTCATCAAGGGCGCTCTGCCTGACCGCCCCGACCGCGCGGAAGACACTGTTTTTTTGTCGTTACTCCATAACTGCGTCGTTTCAAACGCCGTCACGGTTCTATGCCTTCGAAGATATTTGCGCAGCAGTACTGGAAGGTGCGTAATGGTGTTCCGTATACCGAACGATAATTTAAAGACACCCATACCATTCGCGCCATGTCGACAACGGTTCGCTTGCAAACGACAACCCCGCGCAAACATTCGACAAAATAATTGATTACCTGAGATATATTTCCGGGAAAGAGAGCTCCAATAAAATGCCTCGCTTAGAATTGCCCCCATTCGTCACCTGCACCAGCATCGGCTTTCCAACCAGAAGGCGGCGCGATACACACTAAGGACGCAGACTTGGTTGATACGATATTCGTGGCAGGATTGTTGAGCGTTTGGACCGCCTTACTTGTTCCCGCGGTCACATCTAGACCCATCCTGAAAACGCTAACGACTTCGACCAGCTGTTTAGCCTGTTCCTGCATCGACTCCGCTGCTGCCGCCGCTTCCTCGACAAGTGCCGCATTCTGCTGTGTCACCTGATCCATCTGCATAACCGCCTGATTGATCTGCTCAATACCGTCCACCTGTTCGCGTGTCGCCACCGTAATTTCATTCATGATGTCATTCACGCGCTGAATACCGGTCACAATCTCTGTCATCGTTGTCCCGGCCTGGTCAACCAGATTGCTTCCCTCGTCAACCTTACTAACCGAATCGTCGATTAACACCTTGATCTCACGGGCAGCACTGGCTGAACGCTGCGCCAGATTTCGAACTTCCGTCGCAACCACCGCAAAGCCACGGCCCTGCTCACCAGCACGTGCCGCTTCAACTGCCGCATTCAAAGCCAAAATATTGGTCTGGAATGCAATTCCATCAATGACGCTGATGATTTCTGCCATCTTCTTTGACGATTCGTTGATGGCGCCCATCGTCTGTACCACATCGGCTACCACCGCACCACCTTTGAATGCAATTTCGGATGCCACCTTCGCCAGCTTGTTGGCCTGTTGTGCGTTGTCACCGCTCTGGCGTACCGTGCTAGCCATCTCTTCCATCGACGAAGCAGTTTCTTCCAGCGAACTTGCCTGCTCCTCGGTACGCGAAGATAGATCCTGATTGCCAGCAGCAATTTGGGCCGAGGCAGTTGCAATCGTGTCGGTGCCAGTACGCACCTGCGAAACAATCTTGACCAGACTGTCGTTCATGTTTTTCAGTGCCTGCATCAGCTGGCCAGTTTCATCCGTCGAATTGACTTCGATGCGATAAGTCAAATCACCTGCTGCTACCGTTTCAGCAACTTTGACTGCCTCACCCAATGTACTGGTGATCGAACGCGCAACTAAAAAGGCGACCAAGATGCCAATCAGCACAGCAGCCGCGTTTGTCGCTATCAGCAGGTTGCGCGCCATAACATAACTCTCGTCAGCTTCCTGGTGCCCCATATTCATCGCGTCAATCAGGTATTGCTGGAAATTTTCAAGTTGCGCAAAATATGCCTGTTGTAGTGTATTGAAATCACTCGCCAGAAAATCACGAGCAGCGTCTTTTTTTCCTTCTTCCAGAAATTTTATGAACTTAACTCTGGCAGCGCCATAAGATGCTCGCATATCTAGAACTGCCTTCAGTTGCTCACGCCCCTTTGGGGTTACCATGACTTTGTCCAATTTTTCCAAAATTCCGCCAGCGTGATTTGTTGCCTGCTGTGCCCTGGCCATTTCCTTCATCACTTCATCAGGCGCCCTGACCAACAATGCGTTACGGTAGGAAAGCGCAATGATGCTCATCTGCTGCTGGATGTCCTTCACCATCAACAGCTTGGGAATACGATTCTCAGCCATATCTGATGAAACGCTGTCGACTGACGCAAGTCGGTTGATGCCAAAAACAGATGCGACAACCAGAATCAACAGAATGCTCCCGAAGCCAAGCCCCAACCTAGTACCTATTTTCATGTTTTTCATAATTTTCTTTATTTGTTAAAAATAAAAAGCAATCACCCTTAAAGAAATTGCCGTTCGATGCCATGAAAAAAATCCTCACACAGGCAAAGCCGTGTGAGGATCAAGGTATAGCCAATTGCAGCTATAGTGGGGGTATCGAACTACAAACGTCCTACAGCAAACCTTAAAACATCGATGATTTGCAGGAATCTGCCTGGGGCAGAAAAATAACTGCTAACGTGTAACGATTTAGTCGCACAAGTCACATAGGGAATGCTGCCTCATAAGAATGAGAGACACCCTCAGGCACTTCGTCTTCCTTCAGGCGATAAACCAGCACAGGAACATGCGCCGTGGCAAGTACCTTGTTAGACACGCTGCCCGTCAAAACGTGATCCCACCCAGCGCATCCGTGCGACCC
>JAYFNP010000357.1:0-2751 GCA_034933385.1 Burkholderiaceae bacterium
CGACAATGTCACCAGTGGCGACAACCATATCCGGCTTGAGCTCGTCCAGTTTTGCCATCACCCGTTTGAGAAACCTGTCCTTGATCATCACACCAAGGTGCAGGTCGGATATCTGCGCAATGGTTACACGCCCGGATTTCAGCTTCGGCGTAGTAATAGTGATTTTCTCAACCCGGATATCCTGGGCTTCGAAAAATCCATAACCCAGCATCGCCAACGCGACGATGCCAACGATACGGAACGTCATCACGCCATTCAGGCGCCATTGGACTTTCAATAATTTTGCGAGTCCACGGCCAATATCGAGAACCAGTCCGACGCAAAAAAACAGCAGCAGATAACCCATCCAGGTATAAGCCGCCCAGGCCGTGACGGAGGCAACGCGATGCCAGTCGTGCGTTTCAAGGATGCGAACCAGCAGCGGTGCAATCGACAAGGCGATACCGGCCACTACCAGAGTCCACTTCAGCGTCTTCGATTGCGGAAAGGCCCGCCAGACCTTATGGAACGCATAGAAATGTAGCGCTCCATAGATCACTAAAGCCACACTTAGAAAAATCAGCATAGGTTTTCGCCTGCATCGTTAAGGCAACGTCGGGAATATTGGCGCTCGCCGGCATCGGCAGCCGGAAAGCCCGCCCGACCATTCGTTATTTCCGACCGGAATAAACGACAAAACTGTAATTCTTGTACCAGCAGTCGACCTGCTTGAAACCCGCTTTTTCCAGCCACCCCAACTGATCTGCCAACGGTGCCATCTTGTCTTCTTTCATCCGCTCAAGCGCTGCAGCCAGAGTTTGATCGGTAACACCGCGGCTGCGCACCTGTTTGATCCAGACATCGCGGTATATCGTTTCGATGTCCGGTGTCGGCCCCAACGCCTGATCGGCGTTGATGAACATCCCGCCTGCCGGTAAAACATCGTAAATGCGCCGGAACAGTGTCGCTTTCAATGAATTAGTCAGATGGTGAATCGATAGCGCCGAGACGACGACATCGAAACGGCCCGGCAGTGGTGCGGTTGAATAGTCTTCGACGACGAATTCGCACTGCCCAGACACGCCAGCAAACCGTTCACGCGCCTTCGACAACATCGCTTCGGCAATATCCACCAGCGTCAGTTGCGCCTTTGGAAACCGATCCAGAACCAGCGCCGAAAACAGCCCGGTGCCGGCTCCCAGATCGAGTACGCGAAAACGGTCTTCTGGCCGGAACGGCATCAGCGCTAGCGCGCTTCCGTAAAATTCGTCAAAGCAGGGAATCAACTGACGGCGCGTGCCATCATAGGTGCTGGCCGAAGCATCGAAACCTGATTTGATCGCAGAAATTTCCATGCCCTTCCTCTACCTCCAACAGCACCAGCCTGCTACGCGGAAATCACCCGGTTTTTCCACTGCGGTGGCACATGGCGCAGCGCCGATGGGTTGTGCCGAACGGCGGCGATGCACATGGCTTCGGTGATCCGATCTGCCGGCACATGGCGCAACGCATGCCCGTTGCGTTCGACCGCGGCAAGACAACATGTTACCGTCTTCCATTCGTCCGGCAGATATTGCAGCGCATGCGGGTCGCGCCCGATGGCCGCCGCGCAAATCGCTTCTGACAGCATCGCGTGCGGCACGAACTGCAGCGCCAGCCCCTGGCGCGCAACGGCGGTCAGGCAAAGCGTTTCCGTCAGATGCACGACCGGCACATACTGCAGCGCATAACCGTCGCATTCGACTGCGGCGGTGCAGACCGCCGGTGTGCGCAAAGCCTCCGGCGCATACCGCAACGCCATGCCCGTGCCGTTAACGGCAATCAAGCACAAATCTTCGCTTAGCTGTTTTTCCGGCACGTATTGCAGTGCCTCGCCATAATGTTCGACTGCCATCCGGCAAACTGTGGCACTGCGCATTGGCAACGGCACATATTGCAGCGCCAAACCGTCGCTGGCCACCGCCGCCAGACAAACTGTCTCGCTGCAAAAACGCGGCGGCACATATTGCAACGCATAGCCATCCGACTTGACCGCCTGCAGACAGATCGCCTCGCTGCACACATGATCGGGCACATATTGCAATGCGACCCCATTCTTACCAACCGCGGCCAGACAAACCGCTTCGCTGCACGCTTCGGACGGCGCATATTGCAGCGCGCATCCTTCGGTGGAAACGGCTGCCAGGCAGACCGCTTCGGTGCGGAATGCCGGCGGCAAAAATTGCAGCACGTAGCCCTCAAGCGCGACCGCCTGCAAGGCGGCGGCGACGCTGGTGATATCGAGGGTTCGAGTAGTCATCATCAACTGCGGCGGCAAGTTTTTTCAAAAAAGCACACGAACCATCCGGACAAGTCTAGAACTTGTGGGTCATGCCGATAGCGATCGCGTTAATTCTGTTCCCGTTGGCACCTGCTATTCCGTTTGCACTACCGAGATCGCCTAAATAATCCATAAGTATTCCCACTGTTTCGTCATATCTGGTTTGTGACGCTTCAAGATAGATCGAAGTCCGCTTGCTCAGGTTGTGGCTATATCCGATCGCCAGCTTCTTGTCGGTGTAATCGTGAGGATAACTGAAAGTGATTTTGCGCTGGCCATAGGAAGCATTGATGGCGCAGGCACCGATTTTGTAGTTCAGGCCCAGCAGCCAGGTATCCCACTTGGCGCCCTCCAGCAGCAACTTGTCCTTGGTTTGTTCGTAGCCCAGCGAAATTCTGGCCGGCCCAACGGTATATGCGCCACCGACATTCCAGTTATAGGATTTGTTGGTA
>JAYFNP010000358.1:0-5278 GCA_034933385.1 Burkholderiaceae bacterium
ATGTGCCGGTATTCGGCCCGAAAAACGAGAATCCGGCCATCCCTGCTATCACCCATCCAGTCGCCGAAGGCGACAGCGTCACCGTGCCGGCGTTGCCGCTACGGTTGAAAGTTCTGGCTACGCCCGGCCATACCCTGGGGCATATCGCCTATGTCGCCGAGTCGCAACGCTGGCTGTTTTGCGGCGACACGCTGTTTGCCGCCGGCTGCGGCCGGATGTTCGAAGGCACGCCGCAGCAGATGACCGCATCGCTGGCGAAATTCGCCGCGTTGCCGGATAGCACGCTGGTGTATTGCGCGCACGAATACACGCTGTCGAACCTGAAATTCGCGCTTGCGGTCGAACCGGACAATCCGGCCATCGCAGCCCGGATGCAGGAAGAACAGGCCAAGCGCGACCGCGGATTGGCCACCGTACCATCGACGATGGCGCAGGAAAAAGCGACCAACCCGTTCTTGCGCTACGCCGAACCGGCGATCATCGACCGGCTGCGGGCCAGCGGGCAACTGACGCAGTCCGATCCGGTTGCATCGTTTGCCGCCCTGCGCCAGTGGAAAAACCATTTCTGACCCCGATTTTTAGCAAAAGAACTAGGGGTATATATATAAATACCGCTGCATGGCCAGATTTTATGAGGCTGTTTTAAAATACACCCTACCGTATATTTTGAGCGCCGATTCGCACCGCAGCGCGGTTTTTTACCGGCATGACCGGCGCACGCGACGGCTCTGCGGCTGCGACAGGGTCAGCGCGCCTTGAGCAATTCCGCCAGCCAGTCTGTCATCAGGTCGATTTCCTCAACGCTGACAGTCAAGGCCGGCATGAAGCGCAACAGGTTCGGCCGTGGCGCGTTCAACAGCAATCCCTGCGGCGCGCGCTGCCGCGCCTGCGCAACAAGTGGCGCCGCGCGGTTGTCGGGGAAAACCAGCGCGCGCAACAAGCCGATGCCGCGTTCGCCGGCCAACCCGAATTCGTCGGACAACGCCCTCAACCGTGCCGCGAGGTAATCACCCTTTTTCGCCACGTCATCGAGAAATCCCGGCGCCATAATCGTCTCTAGCACTGCCAGACCGACCGCGGTCATCAACGGATTACCGTTGAATGTGCCGCCCTGGTCGCCCGCCTCGAAACAGCAGACCTCTTCGCGCGCCAGCAGCGCGGCCAGCGGCACGCCGCCGCCGATGCCTTTGGCCAGCGTCATGATGTCCGGCTCGATGTCGGCATGCTGATAGGCAAACAGCTTGCCGGTGCGCCCCATGCCGGTCTGTACTTCATCGACGATCAGCAAGACCTGTTGTTGCCGCGTGAGTTCGCGCAATGCGCGCAGGAATTCCGGGCTGGCCGGCAGCACGCCACCCTCGCCTTGCACCGGTTCGAGCATGACCGCTGCGGTGTTGGGTGTAATCAACGCTGCGACCGAGTCGATGTCGTTCAGCCTGGCTTTCGGGAAGCCCGGCACCTGCGGCGCAAACAGCATATCCCAGCCCGGTTTGCCGGAAGCGGACATCGCGGCCAGTGTCCGTCCGTGAAAGCTGTGGTCGAAAGTGATAATTTCGTACGCACCGCCTTTGTGAAGCCGGCCCCATTTGCGCGCCAGCTTGATCGCGCCTTCGTTCGCTTCCGCGCCAGAATTAGCAAAAAACACCCGGTCGAAGGCGGAATTTGCCGTCAGGCGGCTAGCCAGATCGATCGCCGGCTGGTTGAAAAATGCCGGACTGGGATTGATCAGCAGTTCAGCCTGCTTGATCAGCGCTTCGCGAATCGCCGGATGCGAATGACCGAGCGAATTCACCGCCCAGCCCTGCACGAAATCGAGGTATTGCTTGCCAGTGTTGTCGGTCAGCCAGGAGCCGGCACCGCGAACGAACACCAGATCAGGCCGGTCGGTGATCCACATCAGTGAATCGGTTTGGGGAACAGAAGTATGCATATCGTCTCCGGAAAACAAAAAGGCCACGGGGATTGCCGTGGCCTGTCGAGGTTCGAACGAGTCGAAGGGAAATTATGAACGTGTATGGGCGGCAAACGGCAACGGCTGAATGGATATCCAGCGGCGTCGCTTGGCGAAATCAACGAAAAAAGTAGCAAAGTTCATTTTTTAAGTATGCCACAAAGCTTTCAGAAGAAATACCGGTTTTCTCGGAAATTCAATTACCGCAACAACACGTGGGGCGATCTTCTATCGTTTGCAATCGGTGTATCCTCACGTTTTTGCAGCGACACCCTAGCTGAAAAATTCGATGGTATCGGAACCAGGCAATGCGTTTTAGCAACTTGAAAGGTCATTTCCGCCAACCGGCAGCCGCGGCGGCATTGAAGTGGATGCTCGGCTGGCACGACGAAAAACAGCCAAAAACGCCGGCTAGCGGCGTTCCGGTGCCGTTTGTGCAGAACGACGGCGCAGCCTTGCGCGGATCGACCGACAACACTCTGACCTGGATCGGTCATGCCTCATTCCTGCTGCAACTCGGCGGCATCAATGTGCTGATCGACCCGGTGCTGTCGCCGGCGCTTGGCTGGTACAGGCGCAATATGCCGCCGGGGCTGGACTGGCCAGCGCTGCCGAAAATCGATTTCGTGCTGATCACGCACAACCACCGCGACCACATGGATGCGCCGACGCTGAAAAGGCTCGGCCCAGAGCCGGTGTATATCGTGCCGCAAGGCTTGAGGTCGTGGTTCAAACGCGCTGGCATGCAGCGCATCGTCGAAATGGCCTGGTGGCAGCAACTCGATATCGACGGGCTGAACATCACCTTCGTGCCGGCCGAGCACTGGACTCGACGCGGGTTGAGCGACACCAATACCAGCTGGTGGGGCGGCTACGTAATCGAGCGCGGCGGCTTGCGCGTGTATCACTCCGGCGATTCCGGCTGGTTCGACGGTTTCTCGATGATCGGCGAACGCTGTGGCGACATTCAGGCAGCGATGCTGCCGATTGGCGCCTACGCGCCGCGCTGGTTCATGCGTTCACAACACATCAATCCGGACGAAGCGGTGCGCGCTTTCCAGGCTGTCAAGGCGCAGCGTTTCATTGCGATGCACTGGGGTACGTTCAAACTGTCGGATGAACCACTGGATGAACCGCCCAAAATCCTGCGCGCCGCGTGGGAGCAAGCCCAGTTGCCGGACAACCAGCTGCATATACCGGCGATCGGCGAGACGCTGTTGCTGGACAAAATGAGGTAAAGGCGGGTTACCATTGCCGGTAACGCCATCACCGCCAATGAGAACTGCCATGCCGCTTGAGAATAAAGACATTGTCCGCGCTGCGTCGCTGATCGCCGAAGCGGATGCGCTGGTCATCGCCGCTGGTGCCGGCTTCGGAGTCGATTCCGGCTTGCCGGATTTCCGCGGCAATGAAGGTTTCTGGAATGCCTACCCGGCGTTAGGCAAGGCGCGAATCAACTTCACCCGCATCGCTTCGCCGAATGCGTTCGCCCAAAATCCGCAACTCGCCTGGGGGTTTTATGGTCATCGGCTGGCGCTGTATCGCCAAACGTTGCCGCATCACGGTTTTGCGCTGCTGAAACATTGGAGCGAAAAGATGAAAGGCGGCTACACCGTATTCACCAGCAACGTCGACGGCCAGTTCCAGAAAGCCGGCTTCGATCCGGAACGGATCCACGAATGCCACGGTTCGATCCACCATCTGCAATGCCTTGCTCCCTGCGAACTGGATTTCTGGAGCGCCGACGGTTTCGAGCCGCGCGTCAACGAAGAAGCCTGCCTGTTGACCAGCCCACTGCCGACCTGTCCGCACTGCCATGGGCTGGCGCGTCCCAATGTGCTGATGTTCGGCGACTGGAGCTGGGTATCGTCGCGGCAGGAAGCGCAAGCCAGCCGCCAGCACCAATGGCTGTCGGGCGTGAACAATCCGCTGGTCATTGAACTCGGTGCCGGTACCGCTGTGCCATCGGTGCGCTATTTCAGCCAGTACGTTTGCCGCCAATATGGTGGTCGGCTGATTCGCATCAACCTGCGTGAACCGGAAGTTGACTGTCAAGACGACCTCGGATTGGCAGTCGGCGCACTCGATTGCCTGAATGCGATTGCCGCGCAGCTCGGTGCAGAGTGGCTGGCAGCCTGACTCGGCTGCAGGGATTACTGCTGATGTAACTGGCCGACCGGCAGGTATTTGTCTTCCATGACGTCGTAGCGCAGAATAGCGCCGGTCGCTTTCTCGATACGGAAGCGATCGATCACCGGCGACGTGTCCTGGTCACCCAGGCAGTCCTTGCTATGCTTTTCGCGCATCGCGATGTCGACCTGTCGTTCGTCCTGCGTCTCGGTGACGAATTGCACGCATTCGATTTTCAGCCAGTCGCTATATTGCTCATCTTTTTTGACGATCTCGACCAGGGCCGCCGTCTCAGGATCGACCTCCGGTGCACGCGTGCAGCCAAACAGCATCGCGGCCACGACCGCAAAACCAACCAGTATCGATGTCCATTTCCTGTTCATATTGGTAAACCTCAGCAGCAATGATCAGCCGATTTCGGCATCATGGTATTCTGCGCCGCGATCACGCATCCAGTCCAGTATTCGTTCGAACGCCGGCGCCGTTTGCGACGGGTCGCCCTTGACCCCCAGTTCGACGCAAGCGCGCCTGGATTCGGTACGCACCTTCGGCAAGCTGAAAGTTTTCACCCGCGGGAAAGCCGTTTCGATGCTCTCCATCAGCGGTGTCATCATTGATTCCATCACGCCGTAGACAAACACCGATTTCTCCACATGCTCTGTCTGGTGAAACAAATCGGCATGGTAAGTATCCAGCGCCCATTCGATCATCGTCCAGGCCATTTCCGGAAAACCGGGAACGAAGTAGTGTGTGCCGCATGAAAAACCGGGAATGCCGTTGAACTGGTTAGGAATGGCGCCAGCCCCTTGCGGGAATTCGCCCATGTGCATCCGGTTGAGGTTGTCCGGCGCCCCCAGATCGACTGGCTTGCCGGCGTCCTGCGCCATTTTGGCAATGCGTTCCAGTATTCGTTCCTTGGCAAACGGATGCAGCACCAGTGGCACGCCAAGCGCCTCGGCCGCACAACGGCGCGTATGGTCATCGGGTGTCGAACCAATGCCGCCGCAGGAAAACACGATATCGCCACTGGCAAATGTTTGCCGCAAGGTCGCAACGATGCGTTCCGGTTCGTCGCCCAGATAATGGGCCCAGCCGAGTTGCAAGCCACGCGCCTGAAGAATTTCGATGACTTTGGGAAGATGCCGGTCGGCGCGTTTGCCGGAAAGAATTTCGTCGCCGATGATGAGAAGCCCGATG
>JAYFNP010000359.1:0-4311 GCA_034933385.1 Burkholderiaceae bacterium
TCGGAAGACACCATCATGCAGGCTCTCGGGCGCATCTGTACCAGTCTGGATGGCGCTGGCGTGGCTGGCAAGGGTACCAGTGCTGCGTTGCGCGAAATGAGCAGTCACTGGAAGGCTGCCGACGGCAAAGTTGACCCTGCAATGGCGACCAGCGACATCGAAAAGGCGCTGGCGATGCTGGAAAAGGTACGCAAGGCGCTGTTCAAACAAACTGAAGCTACCGGGCCGATCAAACTGGCTCCGACGAAGCTGGGTCATTCGATGATTCTTTCGGAGAATGCGCGTTTGCCGCTGGGCACCATCCGGGTTTCCGACATGAATTTCGGCATTCCGCGTGCGCCTGAAACCGAAAAAATCATGATTTCCATCCTAAAAGGAACGCCGGGCAAGTATAAAAAAGCGGCGATGGAAATTTTCGATGGGCGCGCCGGCATGGTTGCCTGGCATGAAAAAAATGTTGGCGCAGCCGAGAAAGTCGTCGACATGCCGATCAAGGATCTAGTGGAAACGGTCGCCGCAGCCATGTATCATCTGGCGACGGTGTCCTGATTCGGTGGCATTCCTTGGCCGCAGGTGTATTGGGGCGTCGTCTAGAATATCCGGCGGTTTCACGATACCACCTTCGATAGCGGCTGATAATGACTGAAGTGCTTTTTTCAGGCGATGCGCCAAGTGACGATGTGGCGCCGACCACCCGATCCGGCGTGTATTGCGCTGCCTACATGTACGGCAAGAAACTGGCCAACATCCGTCTGGATGACATCAGCGAGTACCTGAAGCACGAGGATGCATTCATCTGGGTTGGCTTGCACGAAACCGATTTGCTGCTGCTGCCGAAATTGCAGGAAGAGTTCGGCTTGCACCAACTGGCGATTGACGACGCCAATGCGGCGCATCAGCGACCAAAGCTGGAAGAGTACGGCGACACGGTATTCATCGTGCTGCGGACAGTCAAGCTGTGTCCGGACAAGGACATACCGAAATTCGGCGAGACCCATTTGTTCCTCGGGCGGCGTTTCCTGGTGTCGGTGCGGCGCGGCCATTCGCAGAGCTACGCCAAGGTGCATGAGCGGTGCGAGCAAATGCAGGAACAGATGTCCGAAGGGCCGGGGTTTGCGATGTATGCGCTGATGGATTTCGTGGTGGACAATTACCGCCCGATCATCGATGTACTGCAACAGCGGTTCGAGAAGCTGGAAGACGATCTGTTCAATGCGCGTTTCAGCAGCGAATGCCTGAAGGAGTTGTATGAACTCAAGCGTCAGTTACTGCTGTTGCGGAATGCGGTTGCCCCGATGCTGGACATTTGCAATGCGCTGATCCGTTTTCACACCGACATCATCCCGCGCGAAAGCCGCGTCTATTTCCGCGACATTTACGATCACGTGCTGCGGCTGAACGAAGCGATCGACAACATGCGCGACATGGTGACGGCGGCGATGCAGGTCGATCTGGCGATGATTTCGGTCGGCCAGAACGAGATCGTGAAAAAACTCGCCAGCTGGGGCGCGATCCTGGCGATCCCGACGATGGTGTTCAGCATGTACGGGATGATTATGGTCAGAAGAGATAAATACTACTTTGGACTTGTCTTTGCTTTTTTTTGCCCTATACTATAACTTATAGTAACGCTAAATAAAATTATATGACATACGGTTACAAAGTTGTATATCCACCATCAGAATTTTTGACTGAATCCGGCTACGAACGTGTCGCGCATATCCCGTGCATCTTTGATGGCAGACCGGGTTATGACCGAAATGCATCCAGGTTTTTGGTCGACAGAGCGTTAGGCGTATGGGATCCGAAAAATCGAGGCAGGGGAATACAGCAAGTTCCTCCGACTCAACAATCAATTCAAAACTATGCCGAATGGCTTGTGAATTACTTGGATTGGTGTAAAGCGCGATCCATCGAGCCCCTGCGAGCGGATTACATCCGCGACATCCTCGGCCGCTACCAAACAGAAATGCTAAAAGGCATCTGGTCGGCAACCGGCCGTCCACTCTCTGAAGGCACCGTCAACCTCAGGGTTGGGGTAGCGGTCGAATTTCTCACATGGGCTGGCGACAAGGGGGTGCGAGAACCATTCTCCGCCCCAACAAGCACGCGATACATAAAAATTGGTAGCGCCACGAGTTCGGTAAGTCACAAACCGGTTGCCGTTGAGTCGCGCCGAGGGAAGCTGCGCGAAGCAAAACGCAGGCTCGGCTTTCCACCGGAAGAAGAATTGGCCGCATGGTTCCGCGCAATAGCTAAAAAACCCGAGGTTGGTGATACCGAGTCGCTAATTTGCGCGACAATTCTAGAAACGGCCATCCGGCGGGAAGAGGCCGCATGCCTGCGCGTGGATTTCCTACCGAGAAATCCGGAGGATTGGGAGATCCTGAACCGCAGCGCAGCTCCAGAAAACCAATCCGTTGTCTTAGAAATCCGCTACGGGGCCAAAGGCAAGTCGTACGGCTCTGATCACGGCGACAAGATTGGGCCTGTCGGCACTATCCGAATGTCTCTCTCTCTGGCACTCAAGTTGCACAAGTACCGAGAATCCGCCCGCCTAGAAGCGCTCCGTATTGCGATCAAAAAAGGGAAAACCAGAGCTGAACAAGCCAAGGTTCGTGATGAATCCGTGCACCTCTTTTTGAACCCCAAAACCGGCCTGCGGTACAGCGGTAAGCAGATTTATACGTTGTGGCGCAGCGTTCCGCATCCTCAACAATGGTCGCCGCACCTAGCCAGAGATTACTGGGCATGCATGACCTTGCTTCGCCGCATGCAACAACAACGTGAACTGCTGGAGCATGCCCTTAAAAAAGACGTGCCATCCGAAATCCTTGGCTCCATCCGATCCAGCGCCGAATCGGTCATCATGATGGAGATACAGCCGCAACTGCGGCATGCCAGCCGTGAGACGACCATGATTTATTTGCAGTGGCTTTCTGATCACCTCTCCTTAAACCTCAACCTGCACGAAAAATGGGTCGATCAACTCAGTGATGGGGGCTTCGTATGAGCATTTGCAAGGTTAAAAAAGATCACCTTCCGGAACATGCCAGCCTCGAACTGGTGCAGCCGATTCTGGAAATGCCGGTCTTTGCTGAGGACCCGCTGAAGTTCTGGACGTTACATCCAGACGAAACGCAAAGATTGTATGTTGACCTTTCCCAATTTGCGGTGGGTAAAGAAAAAAAATTGTGGAACGAATTCCCATTTACCGGCAGGCCGCAACTGATTCGCCAGTTGTCGCCCATGATCCAGGAACTAACGACAGGTTTGAGGAAAGCATCTGTCCGTGTTTTGATGACCGATATATCCAAATTATGGCGGATACTTGATCAGGTCGAGCAAGCTGCTAAGAAGGCAGGACAGCACATGGATCGCGTCGAAGACGTGCGGCAGATCGCGGAATTCCATCGCGAGTTTTTGTTTCGTGACTGCTCACAAAGTAAATTTAACACGATTCTTCGAGTTTTGAATGCGGCGCGAGCGATGCTTGGTGTAACGCAATTCTACTGGACGCCGCCAGATATAGTAAAACCAAAGCGACAGCTCCCGGTTGAAGACCAGAGCAACGACATTCGGCATGCCTTGAGGCACGAGTGGTTAGCTGCACACCGCCGCCGCCAACTCTACGAGGAGATCCAATCAGAGGGGTTCGAGCCGCACGAAATGCAAGACGTCAGTATTGAGGAACAGGAACGCCTGCTCCACAATTGGCGGCATTACCAGAAAATACAGCAGGAAACAGGAAAAGCCTCGCTGTCATCTGAAGAACTGTCGGAAGAGAAAGAGAGACGTAAACGGGATAGTTTCTTTGCGAAGAATGGCCTATCAGTGCTGAGTATGCGACAAATCGCTCACCCAACCCGATGGGAGGCTGCTGCTGCATTTCATCAATGTCTCGTTGTGACCGGCTGGAATCAGGCTGTACTGGAGTCGCTTGACGTGACCGATCCGTATTTCCTTGTTGATCACCCTCGCGACGAAAAGCGCTATCTGTTGACTGGTACAAAGGTGCGTGCACGTGGTGCGGAAATGCTGGTCGGCGGGTTCTGGAAGACACAGGCGGGGCCAGGCTACATCATCAAAATATGGCTGGAGCGCACCGCGCCGTTGCGCAAGCAATTGCAAGTTGAACTTTCTTTGGCGCGAGAAAAGTATGCGCAAATGCAGAAAGAGGGCGCTTCAGGCAAAGACCTCACAAAGCAACTCAAAGAAACCCAGCGCCTGCAAATTGCGGTCAAATCTGTCTGGATTTACGCTGATACCTGGGATGGCGCCATCCGTTCATTTAGTACGAATTCTGATAAT
>JAYFNP010000360.1:0-5613 GCA_034933385.1 Burkholderiaceae bacterium
ATTGGTCAATCAATTCATCCGGAAATAGCTTCGCCGCCTTGGCCTTCTTCGGTTTCTTCGTCGTGTTCATCATCGTGATCATGGTGTTGCCCTTTCGGTATCTTCTCATGACCTCGTACACACAAAAATTCTGACACGCTCGCTTTTACCGTTCGGGCACGAAGTTCGTGGCTTGCCGAACTCGCAAATATTTTAAATATGCTTGAACACCTTGAGTAGGTGGGATATGGTTGTTTGCGCTTTTATGACCATTGACGACTCTTGAAAACAGTTTCCTTTATCCGAACTGTCAACCGAAGCCGTCTTATTCCTGCACATGGGGCCACTCCGACGCGGTAAAGCTGGCAGAAAAATTCACACCTCTGCCGGCCAGGGTAACCCCACTTGCCTTGATGGTCACACTACGGCAAATCAGGCAATCGCCGAAATGGAACTGCTCGCTGCTTCAGATGAACTGGTTCCAGTGATGCCATATGCCTGCGCCAGCTGCATGATCTTTTTCATGACGCTCAGACTGTCCGACTCGGTGCTGCCGTGGCTGAGGTCATATGCCAGTTGCTCGGCTGAACTGACGGTCCCGTCCTGATTCGTATCCGCATCGTCATAGGTTGTGCTGGATGATGCGCCGCCCGAGGCCGCTCCCGACGGTGGCGGCGCTGCTGCCGCGGTTACCGTAGCACCGGTACTGCCAGTCGATGAAGTCGCGCTGGTTTGCATGGACTGCTCGTACGCCATCGCTTCCTGATCGGATACTTTGCCGTTGCCATCGGTGTCAGCCGCCGTGAAATTGCTGACGATGCTCGACATCAGCGTCGTCCGCTTGCTGTCGCTATCGCCCAGTTCTTCAATCAGGCTGCTCAGTTCATCCTTGGTATAGCCTGACGTGCTGCTGGACGCCGTTGCCGAACTGGTCTGCTGCGTTTGGTCGTATGTCATCGCTTCTTCATTCGAAACCTTGCCGTCGCCGTTGGTATCGGCCGCCTCGAAATTGTAGACGATGCTCGACATCAGCGCTGTCCGCTTGCTGTCACTGGAGCCCAGTTCGTCGATCATGCTGGTCAGTTCGTCTTTGGTATAACCGGATGTGTCCCCGGACGAGGCTGTTCCGTTAATTCTTGACTGGTTGAACTGGCTGTCAAGCTCGGCTGCCAGTTGTGTCAACCCGTCGGTCATTTCCTGCTTGGTGATCTTGCCGTCGCTGTCGCTATCGAGTTTGGTAAAAATCGCATCGACGCTGGTACTGCTCGAACTGTCAGAGCTATCGCTGGTGGAAATTTGGTCAAAAGCGGACTTGAGTCCCGCCTTGTCGATGTAACCCAGATTGCTGGTATCGATTTTGGAGAACAAGCTGTTCACCATGCTGCTTACGCCGCTGATTGCACTCGTCATGATCATCTCCTTTACATTAGTCGGCGGAACCCGATTGGAATTCCAGTGATGTCATGATGTTCGCTGATTGTGTCCGGGTTATGTTCCGTTTGTATCAATCAAAATACATCGTTGTTGCCGGAGCGTTTTTAAGGCTGCCGCAACAGGTGATTGAGTCAGTCAGGGTTGCGAAAGATCAAGACTCGCGCCGAATGCTTATTGCCGCTATCAGCCCGCCTTTTGCGGCGTTTCGCAACGTCAGATCGCCACCGCACTGGCGCGTAGCTTCTCGTGCAATCGACAAGCCAAGGCCAACGCCACCGTACGCCTTGTTGCGGGAAGACTCCAGACGGACAAACGGTTCGAACACCGTATTGATTTTGTCCGGCGGAATGCCCTTCCCTTCATCCCGGATTTCGATCACCAGCATTTCTGCCGTATCGCTCAAGGAAATGGCTGCTTTATGTCCGTAACGCAGCGCATTCTCGATCAGGTTGGACAGCGCGCGGCGTAGAGTCAAAGGCCGCGACATGATCGGCTGTGCTGTACCGGTCAGGGTGACGTCGCGTCCGCTCTCCTTGGCATCTTCTGTCATCGAATCCAGCAAAGCGTCAATATCCAGCACTTGCCACTCTTCCTCAACCGACTCACCACGCAAATAGTCCAGCGTCGCATCCAGCATCACCACCATTTCATTGATATCTGCCGTCAGCTTATCTTTCGACCCATGCTCGCCAAAACGTTCCAGTCGCAACTGCATGCGCGTCAATGGCGTACGCAAATCGTGTGAAACCGCCGCCAAGAAGCGTTCACGTTCTTCAATATGGGAACGGATACGCTGCTGCATCTGGTTGAAAACCTGCGCCGCCTGACGCGCCTCAACTGGACCGTCTTGCTCATCCAGCAACGGACTGTTCAACGTTGCGCCTAGCTGAGCGGCAGCGCGCGCCTGACGCTGGATCGGTCGCGCCAGTATGCGCGCCCCGAACCAGGCAGCGATTGTCAGTGCAATGAACTGTATTATCAGACCGACCCATAACCCAAACGGCGGACGCTTCGGCGGAGGCATCATGTTGTGTGGCGACGGCGAGGATGCATTATTTATCCATGCGTGCGCGGGTGGCAACCTGCCAGACATCGACTCAAAATGAACCGGCGGAGTAGCCTCGTGACGTTGGTCAAACGGCGGCGGAATTCGCTCTTCATGAAAGGCAAACATGACGGCAAACGTTGCCAGATGGCTAACCACTATCGCCAGCACGACCAATGCAAACAAACGTGCAAAAATCGTGTTCGGGATGAAACGTTTCATCGCACGACCTGCGCGTCAAACATGTAGCCTTCGCCGCGTACTGTTTTAAGCAGCCGTGGATTTTTCGGCTCGTCATCCAATTTCTGGCGCAAACGCGACACCAGCAGATCAATGCTCCGATCGAATGCACTGGCGAAGTGACCTCGCGCGGCATCCATCAGTTGATCGCGGCTCAACACCCGTCGGGGACGTTCCAGAAATGCCCAAAGCAGCCGAAATTCCGCATTTGACAATGGAATAACCATCTGCTGCGGACTGACCAAGTGACGCAAAGTCCGATTCAGCTTCCAATCATCAAAATGAACCTGATCTTCCTGCGGGCTTTGCTCCTTGCATGACCTGCTATCCGGCCCGCGACGCCGGAGTACGGTATGTATTCTGGCGACCAGCTCGCGCGGATCGAATGGCTTGATGATGTAATCATCAGCACCCAATTCCAAACCGACCACCCGATCGGCCGTCTCGCCACGAGCCGTCAGCATGATGACCGGTATGTCACTCGACATCCGCAATTCGCGACATAACGACAGGCCATCCTCTCCCGGAAGCATCAAATCGAGAATCACCAGATCGAATTTATGGCTTGCCAGTGCAGCACGCATATTGATGCCGTCATGAACGCCCTGCGCATGCAAGCCAAAATCACGCAAATAGCTGACCAGCAATTCGCATATTTCGTTATCGTCGTCGACGATCAGCACTCTTGTCGGTTCGCACATGATTCGGTATCGGACATGCAAAATGAGTTAAACGCTTTTCCGGATCTACCCTTGACGCAATTTCAGCTAATACATGAAATTCTTTACATTATCCAACACGTATCAACTAAGGCAAAAACGGGAATAAGCCCCAAATACCGTTTTAGATGTTTTCACAACGTTGAGAAAGATCAATATAGGGCTAGTCTGAATGCAGGATCATGTTCTTGTATCTGTTGCATCAAAAACCGTGTATCGCTCACTTGGCAAAGCGTATGAACACACTCAGGCAACCCGACCTTACAACGCAAGTATATACAACTGGAGCAGCGATGATCGCCAAAGTCACAGCAGTTCAACCGAACATTATTTCGAACTCCGCCGGAGTTATTCCTGCCGTGCAGGCAGGATCGTCTCAAACTGAAGATAAAAAGCCGTTTGCGACCTTGCAAGAAAAGAAAAGCGATGCGATGGATAATTTCCTTACCTCGCCGTCTTTCAACACCAAACAGATTGCCCTGGAGTCTTTTTGGAAGCAAATCACGCAAAATAGCGCCTCGCTCCTGCAAAAACCAGGACAGACGTAACACCCACCAGTAGCACGCATTTAAACAACCTGTCCACACCTTGGGCACGAAGAAGCATTCGCTTCATCGTGCCTTTTTTGTATCTGCGTAAAACGGTTTGATGTGTCCGAAAATGTCAGGCATACTCGACTTTTCGCACGATCTTCAACAAGGAGATACAAATGGTTTTGCTAGAGTTGCAAATTTATCCTAATGACAAAGGAGTCAACTTGTCGGCGTACGTAGCGCGCTGCATGGATATCATCGACAAAAGCGGCGTGACCTATCTGATGAATCCGATGGGTACCATCCTTGAAGGCAGCTGGGATGAAGTAATGGCGGTGGTTACGGCCTGTTTCAAAGATCTGGAAAGGGATTGCGACCGAATTTCGACCAACATCAAGATCGATTACCGCGCCGGCGACAAAAGCCGTTTGAAAAGCAAAATCACATCGGTCGAAAACGTGCTGGGCAGGACGCTAACCACTTGAGCTGACATATTCAGCACAGCCGCCAGAATGCCAGTCTTCAGGTTGACTCGCTCTGCGACATCCCGCAGAATGAGCGCCCTATGAAGTAGAAGCTTGCCCCTTTTCAAAACTGAACCCCATCTGCTATTGTCATTGAGACCAACAACTTCGAGATTCATGCATGGATAGGATAATTACATATTTCAAGAAAAATCCCACGATAGGATTCATCACTATCGTTATGTTTCCAATTGCTTGTGCTTTGATTTACGGCGGGATCAAATCGCTTTGGCTGAGGAAGAAAAGCAAGCAAAACAGCATCGCGATATACGAATTCCTCGTTAAATCCGGCGCCGATCAGACTGCCAAGACGACTGATGAGATTGCCAAAGCATTAAATATTTCAAAAAACGATGTCATCGCGCTTTGCAGCGAACACGCCAAAATCGCTGATGCGGGCAAAAGACAACGCTCATGGAAACTGAAGACAGAAGAGGAAGAGAAAGAAGAAGCAAAAGAAAACGAAAAAAACAAACAAAAAAAATAAAAAATAGTGTTTTTTCAATAAACTATAATCAAATCTTAAACCTCGACCTCATTTCAGAAAAGACTCGATTTGGGGTCAGCAGTGCCAAATCAAAAGTGGACAGATCCATCGCGTCAAGCGTGTTTTTGACCAGCAACCCAAGTTCAGTGTCGCCCTCCATCAACAAGCGGCGACTGAAAAACAAAGTATCCGGGTCTTCCTTGCGTTGCGCCAGCAACAGAAAGTCATGCGCACAGGCAGCAATCGTCAAATCGGTTTCGCCGCCGTTCCAGCCAGCAATGAAGCCTCCTTGCTTCCAGGTGAAATCGAACGCAACCTGCGCGTCGGTAATGCGAATTCGCAACCGTTTGCCAGACAATGATTGCTGCACATCTTCCGGGATGCGCGATTTCACTGCCAAATTAAGCGCGACGACCCACAGCAGCGACCCCGGATAAGCCGGCAACAGCGACAGTACTTTACCGACTGGCAACGGCAAATGAAAGCTCTTCTGGTTCATCTCGATGATCTTCCTGAATCTCGCTTGATCGAAGAACGCCATATTGCCGCAAAATGGCGAGCGCTGGAAGCAAAAAATATACACCCCATGGTATTTTCTGACCGCCAGCAAAATCGCGGCGCAGGGCCGTTATTTTTCTATATACCCTCGATT
>JAYFNP010000361.1:0-2242 GCA_034933385.1 Burkholderiaceae bacterium
CAGGAAGAAATCCTCCGGTTTGCCGGGGTTCGACGAGGCAGTGTTCCGCGCGATTCAGAAATCGGCACCCTTCCCGCGCGACAAGGATGGGAAGGTACCGAGGGAAATAACATCGAAACACAGACCAAAAGACTTGTAACAGACCATTCAAAAAAATGAAATTTTCGCTTCGTTCTTTCGCTTCACTAGTCCTGTTTTCTCTTTCAACGGTACTGACGTCGGCGCACGCGCAGTTGCAAGTGGAGATATCTGGCGTCGGAGCCAGCCAGATTCCTGTTGCCATAGCCGGTTTTGCGAACGAGTCGATGGCGCCGCAGCAAGTGACCGCCGTCATCAAGGCCGATCTGGCGCGCAGCGGCTTTTTCAAAATCATCGATACCGGCAATGTGATGTCGGAAACGACTGAGATTAACTACGGCGAATGGCGTAATCGCGGCGCGGATGCGCTGGTAGTAGGCAGTGTTCAGCGGATGGCGGATGGACGGCTTGATGTGCGCTACCGGTTGCTTGATACGCTGAAATCGGGACAGTTGTCGGGATTCTCGGTTACGGCGCCGGCGCAGAATTCGCGTCTGACGGCGCACAAGATTGCCGACGACATTTACGAAAAACTGACCGGGGTACGCGGCATCTTCGCCACGCGCATTGCGTATGTGACCAAGTCGGGGCGCGAATATCGGCTGGAAGTGGCGGATGCCGACGGCGAGGGCACTCAGGTTGCGTTGCGTTCGAACGAACCAATCATTTCGCCGGCATGGTCGCCGGATGGTACCAAAGTGGCCTACGTGTCGTTCGAAAAGAAGAAGCCGGTCGTGTTTGTGCAGAATCTGGTGACGCGCCAGCGTACCGTGATTGCCAACTACAAGGGTAGCAATTCGGCGCCTTCCTGGTCGCCTGACGGGAGGCGCCTTGCCTTGGCGCTGTCGCGCGATGGGCTGACCCAGGTTTATGTGGTCAATGCCGACGGCAGCGGATTGCGCCGGCTGACGCATACCTATGGCATCGATACCGAGCCGCAATTTTCCGCCGATGGACAAAGCATCTATTTCACCAGCGACCGCAGCGGCGGACCGCAGATCTACCGTATGAGCGCAAATGGTGGTGGCGCCGAGCGCGTGACCTTCAAGGGCAGTTACAACATCAGCCCGCGCGTTTCTTCCGATGGGAAAATGTTGGCTTACATTTCTCGGCGCGAGGGCGGGTTCAACCTGTTCGCGCTTGAGCTGGCTACCGGTCAGGAATTGCGCCTGTCGGAGGGCGGACGTGCGGAAGCACCCAGCTTTTCCCCGAACGGGAAGTACATCATGTATGCCACTGGATCCGGTCGTCGCGGCGCGCTTTCGGTGGTTTCTGTCGATGGCCGCGTCAAACATCGTCTCACCACCCGTGCAGGCGATATCCGTGAGCCTACTTGGGGCCCGTTCATGCAATAAACTTTTTTTATCAGTTAGGAAAAAACGAAATGCGAAACTTGAAAACTTTAACTTTGATTCTGTCCAGCGTGGCAATTCTGAGCGCTTGCAGTTCCACCACAAAACTTGATGACAAGGCGAAAGCAAATGGTGCAGATGCACGTAGTGTTTCTACCGTTAACACCGGTTCCGACGCGCTGAACGATCCGAAGGGTGTATTGGCCAAGCGCAGTGTCTATTTTGATTTCGACAAATACGACGTCAAAGGCGAATACAAACCTGTTGTCGAAGCACACTCCCAGTATTTGAACGCCAACAAGGGACGCAAAGTTGTCATTCAGGGTAATACCGACGAACGCGGTGGTAGCGAATACAACTTGGCACTGGGTCAGAAGCGTGCTGAAGCCGTGCGCAAATCGATGTCGCTGTTAGGTGTCTCCGACGGCCAATTGGAAGCAGTTTCGTTTGGTAAGGAGAAGCCCAAGGCTGAAGGCCATAATGAAGCAGCCTGGGCTGAAAATCGCCGGGCCGACATCGTTTATTGATAGTCTATGCTGAAGCCCTACCGCTCGGTTCTTGCTGCGGCCTTGCTGGCCGCATTGACGACCCTGCCCTTGCAGTCAAGGGCAGGGCTTTTTGACGATGATGAGGCACGCAAGGCGGTTCTCGATGTTCGTGCCAACAAGGCCGACAAGAGCAGCTTACTGGAGCTTTCCACCCAGATCGATGCTTTGCGGCAGGAACTGGCCAGGTTGCGCGGTCAGGTCGAAGTGCTGACCAACGATGTTTCCAACTTGCAGCGTCGTCAGAAGGATTTCTATGTTGATCAT
>JAYFNP010000362.1:0-5290 GCA_034933385.1 Burkholderiaceae bacterium
CCGGCTGTACACGGTGATGGAAAGGCTGCTGGAAGAGATTTCGTATTCGGCGACCGAATCGAAGGGGCAGACCATGGTCATCAATGCCGCTTACGTCAATCAGCGGCTGGATGCGCTGGCGGTTGACGAGGATTTGTCGCGCTACGTGCTTTAAAAATACTGCCTGGTGTATTTATGGATGACCAGGAAAGTTCTGGCCAGGACGCATGATTTTTGCCTATACCCCGGCAAAAACTACTTTTCTGCGCGAGCGGACGGGCGCGCTGGCCCTGCCGGTGCGGATGGTGCAGCGACCGGTTTGGCCATCGACGACGGCATGGCCGGTTGGGGAGCGCTGGCCGGTTTCGGTGCCGTGGGCGGTATCGCGCCCACTGCTTTTTTCGGGATTTCCGTCAGATCGACCCGGCGCGGTGCGCCGTTTTCCGACAGCAGCACATATTTCGCATGCACTTCGCTGAGCGTCACGCCTGGCGCGATTTCGCCGCCCAGGCGGGTTGCGCGCGCCGGTTGGGCATTGACCGAAAGGATCGCGACGCTGTTGACGCTGCCGGCGTTGATGACCCCTTGCAACTGATAGTGGCTGGAAGTGGCAGCCGCAGCGGTGTTGCCGCCGAGCAGCCGGCCAGCGGCTTCGATGCCGGCGGGTGGTTGCGGCTGTGCCGGTGCCTGCGGACGAGGCGCCGGCGTGAAAGCCCGCATCCCCCAGTACGCCAGCGACGCACACAACAGGATGAACAGCAACAGCATGGCAATCGGGCGCGCATGTTTCATTCGCTTGTCTCCTAACGCACCAACTGGTTGATTTCGATGATCGGCATCAGCACGGCCAGCACGATCACCAGCACGACGATGCCCATCGTCAGGATCAGCGCCGGCTCCAGCAGACCGGCAATGGTCAGCGTGCGCCGTTCCAGATCCTGCTCCTGCACATTCGCGGCTCGCTCCAGCATGCCCGCCAGTTCGCCGGTAATTTCGCCCGCGCGGATCATGTGGATCAACAGCGGCGGAAAATGTTTTTGCCCCGACAGTGCCCGCGCCAGACTGACGCCTTCGCGCACGCTGGCGGTTGCCTGTTCGACCAGCTCGCGCATCGCGACGTTCGACAGCGTGTCACGGCTGGCTTGCAGCGCGTCCAGAATCGGCACGCCGGAACCAGTGGTGATGGCCAGCGTGCTGGCAAAGCGCGCGGTGTTCAGGCTGCGCTCGAACTTGCCATAAACCGGCGCGCGTAGCAGCCACGAATGCCAGCGCAGTTTCAGCGCCGGATTTTTCAGCAGGCGGCGCCAGCCGAACCACAGGGCGGCAAGGGCCAGCAATACTAAGATGCCATAACTGCGCACGAACGACGACAACGCCAGCATTGCTGTCGTCAAGAGCGGCAGCTTTTGCTTGGTGTTGGCGAATACCGAAACGATTTGCGGCACGACATAGGTCAACAGGAAGATCACGATGGCAAAGGCGACGGCGGCGACGATCGCCGGATAGGTGAACGCCAGCCGCACTTTTTGCATCAAGGCATTGCGTCGCTCGATGTAATCGGCCAGACGCGCCAGCACGCGTGCCAGTTGTCCGATTTGTTCGCCGGACGCAACCAGCGCACGATAAATCGCGTTGAAATCGCGCGGGTGTTGCGCCAGCGCATCGGTGAAGGTGTTGCCGCCGACCACATCGGCACGGATTGCTGCAATCAGGTCGCGCAGGTATGGCCGTTCGGCTTGTTCCAGCAGCGCAGTGAGTACCTGCTCCAGCGGTAACCCGGCTTCCAGCAGGCTGGCAAGCTGACGGGTAAACAGCGCCAGCTCGACTGTCGTTAGCTTGTCACCAAATGAAAACCTGCGCTGCTGTGCGTCTGCTTTGGAAGAGATTGCTTCGATTGCGATCGGCAGCAAGCCTTGCGAGCGCAGGTCGGCGCGCGCGGCACGGGCGCTGTCGGCGCTAACCACGCCTTGTTGCGATTTGCCGCCGGCATTGACGGCTTCATAGCGGAAGGCTGGCACGATCAGCTTTCTCCAGTTACGCGCAACAGCTCGGCCAGCGATGTTCCACCTTCAGCCAGCCAGCGTTCGCCATCTTCGCGCATGGTCTGCATGCCGTTCTTTTGTGCGGCGGCACGAATCTTCGCTTCGGAGGCATGTTCATGGATCAACGCGCGGATGCGATCATTCGCCAGCAGCAGTTCGTAGACGCCGGCACGACCGAGGTAACCGGTATAACCGCACTGCGGACAACCGACCGCTTGCCAATGCTGACCGTCTTGTTTGCGGCAGTGTGGGCAGAGTTTTCGCACCAGCCGCTGCGCCACCACGCCGAGCAGCGATGATGACAGCAGGAATGGTTCGATGCCCATGTCCAGCAGGCGGGTGACGGCCGAAGCGGCATCGTTGGTGTGCAGCGTTGCCAGCACCAGATGGCCGGTCAGCGATGCCTGCACCGCGATCTGTGCGGTTTCCAGATCGCGGATTTCGCCGATCATGATCACGTCCGGGTCTTGCCGCAGGATCGCACGCAGTGCCTTGGCAAAGCTCATGTCGATGCGCGGATTGACCTGCGTCTGGCCAACGCCTTCGAGATCGTATTCGATCGGATCTTCAACTGTCATGATGTTGGTCGCAGTGGTTTTCATGCGCGACAGCGCCGCATACAGCGTGGTGGTCTTGCCGGAGCCGGTCGGACCGGTAACCAGCACAATGCCGTGCGGCTGGCTGATCAGCTGGTCGAATTGTCCCAGCATCGGGTCGCTCATGCCAAGATGCAGCAGATCGAGCCGTCCGCCTTCCTTGTCCAGCAGTCGCAACACCGCGCGTTCGCCGTGGCCGGTCGGCAGCGTCGAAACGCGCACATCAACCGGCTTGCCGCCGATGCGCAGCGTGATGCGGCCATCCTGCGGCTGGCGTTTTTCGGCAATGTCGAGCTGCGCCATGATCTTGATGCGTGAAATCAGCGCGGCATGGATGGCCCGCCGTGGCTTGATTACGTCGCGCAATGTGCCGTCAATGCGGAAACGCACCACCGATACCTGCTCGAACGGTTCAAAGTGGATGTCGGAGGCACCTTCGCGCAACGCTTGGGTGAGTAGTGCATTGATCATCCGGATGACCGGTGCATCGTCGGCCGCTTCCAGCAGGTCTTCGACTGCCGGCAAATCCTGCAACAGTCGGCTCAGGTCGAGCTCGGAGTCGAATTCATCCGCCAGTTGTGCGGCATTGCCGCCGGTACCGGAATACGCGCGCGCAATCGCCGCATCCAGTTCGCTTTTCGGCATCAGTTTCAGTCGGACTGCGCCATAGCGGCGGCTGACTTCGGCAATTGCGGTTCGAGGTGTGTCGTCGGAAATGCACAGATCGACCGCAGCATCGCCCGCCTGCGCCAGGATCGCGTGATCGCGGGCAAACGCAAACGGCAGCAAACGGGTTTCGTCCATGACGCTCAGCCTTACGGTGCCGGCGCTTCCAGCGGCGCCCCCATGGTTGCCGGCGGGCTGCTGCTTTCAGGTGCGGTTGTCACGGTCGGTACGCTGCTCGTTCCAGCTGCTGGCGGCACTTTGCTCTTTTCCGGTGTGGGCGCAGCTGCCGGCGAACTGGCTTTATCTGGAGTCCGGGAAGCGCTGTTGCTGGCAGCCGGCGGCTGCTTGACCATCAAGTCACTGCCCAGCGGACGTCCTTTCTCCTGCGTCGGCAAGATGGCCGCGCCGATGTCAGGCAAGGTCAGCTTGTTTTCTGGCTGCGTCGATATCTGCGCATTGCGGATATAGTCGTAACGGTCGGCCACTACGCTGACGCTTTGATCGTTGGTACGGATTACGGTTGGGCGCAGGAACACCATCAGATAGGTTTTCTTGCGGCTGCGTGACTGGTACTTGAACAGGTTGCCGAGAATCGGGATATCGCCCAGGCCGGTCACCTTTTCGCCGCTGTCTTTCGAACTGTCTTCGACCAGCCCGCCCAGCACGATAATTTGTCCGTCATCGGCGATCACATTGGTTTCGATCGAGCGTTTATTGGTGATGATCCCGGCCGCGTTGGTGCTGTCCTGGACGCTCGAGGTTTCCTGGTAGATCGACATCCGGACGGTGCCGCCTTCGGATACCTGCGGTCGCACGCGCAGCGACAGGCCGACATCCTTGCGTTCGATGGTCTGGAATGGCGTCACCGTCGAGGTGCTCGAGGCGCTGCTCGTGTACTGGCCGGTGATGAACGGCACATTCTGGCCGACGATGATTTTCGCTTCTTCATTGTCCAGCGTGATCAGGTTCGGCGTCGACAGGATGTTGCTGTTGGTGTCATTGGACAACGCCCGCACGACTGCACCAAGGCTGAGTTCGCCGTTAATCTGGCGGAATACGCCGAGCGACAGGCCGGCGCCTGGTGCAACGGTGCCTTTGCCGGTATACAGGTTGTACAGGTTGTTGCCATTGCTGGAAAACGAAGTTGCTCCGCCGATGCGATAGCTGCTGTTGCTATCGCCGGACAGGCCGGCCCACTGGACCCCGAATTCGGCCGCCTTTTCAGCCGAAACCTCGGCAATCAGCGATTCGATGTACACCTGTGCGCGGCGCACGTCGAGCTGGTCGATCACCGCGCGCAGGTTGCGGTAGATCGGCTCGCTGGCGGTGATGATCAGCGTGTTGGTGGTGGCGTCAGCCTGGATGAAACCTGACGAAAGGTTCGATGTCGGGCTGGATGTGGTCGTGGCCGAGGCATTCGTCGAGGTGTTCAGCCCGGTGGTGGCTGGCGTGCCGGCAGACGGCGGCGTTGTTGTGGACGTGGGTGATGTCGTTGTGGCAGCGGAGGGTTGTGCGGTCGATGAGCCATTCACGGAAAACACCGCGCGCAGGGTTTGCGCCAGTTTGGTCGCGTCCGCGTTTTTCAGATAGACGACATGCACGTTGCCGGGCGCGGTTGTCGGCTGATCCAGTTTGGCGATCAGCGATTTTGCCAGCTTGGCGCGCGCTTCGGATGGTGCGCGAATGATCACCGTATTCTGACGCACGTCGGCCTGAACCGTAATGCGTCCCTCGGCAGCAGAGCCGGCGGCCGGCGCCCCGGGTTCAAGCAGCTTGTTGGCCATCACGGCGATGTCGCTGGCGACGGCATACCGTACAGGCACGACTTCCAGTTCGCTGGCCGACGGTGTATCCAGCGCAGCGATGATGTTGCCCAGACGGCGCAGGTTGTCGAGGTAATCGGTGATCACCAGCGTGTTGTTGCCGGGGTTGGCGTTGATCGCGTTGTTCGCCGAAATGAGCGGTTTCAGCACGGCTACCATGTTGGCGGCCGATTCGTAATTCAGC
>JAYFNP010000363.1:0-1601 GCA_034933385.1 Burkholderiaceae bacterium
TGCCACGCGCCAGCGAAAACGGTTGCTCGGACATGCCCCCTAAAAACAGGTCAGGGTGAATTTCAATTTTCATTTAAAAACCGGACTGTGCGAAAAGGTTCATGGCACACCGTCAAATAAGCGGATACTGCAACTTATGCACAATTTGCTTGACGAACGATGATGACCGAAATTTTGATTTTATGCGACATTCATGCAAAAAGACAGAAAATCCATTTTTTCACGCATGATTAAAGTATTAGCAACATGCATATTTGCAGCTTGTGCTATCGTGCATGCCAACGCCGAACATCCCATCTTCCATGTCGAACTTTGAAACCTTGGCCAGCGTGCCGATCGAAAAATGGCGCAACGGAGAATCTGTTGCCGAACAAGATCATGTCGCCGAGGAAACGCCGGTTGCTCTCGAATACAACGGCATTTCGCATGCGGTGATGCTGGCAACGCCCTCCGATCTGGAAGACTTCGCGCTCGGTTTTTCTCTGACCGAAGGCATCCTGGCCGATCCGTCAGAATTGTATTCGTGTGAAATCTCCGGCGACGCGACCGGCATCCGCGTCGAAATGCAGATCGCCAGCGAACGTTTTTTCGCACTCAAGGAAAAGCGGCGCTCGCTCGCCGGCCGCACTGGTTGCGGACTGTGCGGCACTGAAACGCTGACACAGGCAATTCGCATCCCGCCACCGGTCGACAGCCATGCAGCGTTTGACGTTGCAACGCTGCATGCCGCCTTTTCGCAGATGGAGCAGCAGCAGCATCTGCAACATCGCACTGGCGCAACCCACGCCGCCGCCTGGCTAGCAGCCGACGGACAAGTCACCCTGGTGCGCGAAGATGTCGGGCGGCACAATGCGCTCGACAAACTGATCGGTGCGCTGCGCCGGCAGAAAATCGACACATCGACCGGCGCGGCCATCGTCACCAGCCGCGCCAGCTACGAAATGGTGCAAAAGGCCGCCGCGGCCGGCATCGGCATGTTGGCTGCCATCTCCGCGCCGACGGCGCTGGCTGTGCGTCTGGCACAAACAACGGGCATCACGCTGATCGGCTACGTCAGACAGCAAAGCCACGCGGTCTACACTTATCCGCAACGTCTGATCATGCACAAATAACCTTTGCCACCCTGACGCGGGAAAGGCCGGTGTGCGGTATACTGGCATCCGCGCAGGCAAAAAGGCCGTATCGTCAGAAATTGGCGTGACCATGTAGCCGGAGCAACGACCGTCAGCCTGCCAGACCTGATTGACTTTCCCGGGTGAATATCATGTCGAACTACACTGCAACCATTGTTGATGCCACGATTCAGTCGCGCCGCTCGGTGCGCGCCTTCCGCCCTGAAGATGTGCCCCCAGCAACGCTGCGCCAGATTCTCGAAGTCGCGGCACGTGCGCCTTCTGCCGCCAACATGCAGCCCTGGCGCGTCTACGTGCTGACCGGCACAGCACTGCGGCGCACTGTCGAGGCCGTATGCCACGCCTTTGATGACGAGCCGGGCCAGCATACCAGCGAATATCAGTATTACCCCAGCGAATATTTCGAACCCTATCTGTCACGACGGCGCAAGATGGGACTGTCGATGTATGCGCTACTCGGCATCGAAA
>JAYFNP010000364.1:0-2446 GCA_034933385.1 Burkholderiaceae bacterium
TTCCTGGCCGCCTTGCCAGTAATGCACCGAAAACCGCCCGGCCAGTTCGATATGGTCGAGGCAAGCGCGCGCGACCGTCACGGCCGGCACCGCCGCAACGTCCGAACCCATGCCGGCACAGCCGGAAAGCGCCAGAATAACGGGGAAAAACAGGGGGTATGATAGAAAATTATGCTTCATGGCCAGACATTTATAGACTGATCAGAAATACAGGTCGCAGTATATTTTTGCTTCACGGCGTCACTTTTAGCCGCTTGAGCGTGCTTTTCAGCGCCTCGCTGTTAGGCTCCTTGGCCGCGGCGTCGCGCCACAGCTTTCTGGCTTCGTCCTGCTGCCCCTTGAACCACAACACTTCACCCAGATGCACCGCAATTTCGGCGTCGGTGCGCTTCTCGAACGCACGCCGCAGCATCTTTTCCGCTTCGTCCAGTTTCCCGAGCCTGAACAGCACCCAGCCCATGCTGTCGATGATGAATGGGTCGTCCGGTGCCAGCTTGAGTGCATGTACGATCAATTCCTGCGCTTCCAACAAGCGTAAATTGCGATCCGCCAGCGAATAACCCAGCGCGTTGTAAGCATGATAATTGCCCGGCTCAAGCGCGATGATCAGTCGCAACGCGGTTTCCATCTCGACGATCCGCTCAAGCTTTTCCGCCGCCATCGCATAGTCGTACAGCAGGCTGGTGTTTTTCGGAAATTGCTTCAGCCCGGCCTCCAGCACCGTCAGCGCATCCTGCTGCTCGCCGGCGTCGCGCAGAATCTGGCCTTGAGCCAGGAACAATTGCACCTGGCCGGCTTCGTCCGCTGCCTCGGTTTCGATCAGGATTTTGCGGGCCGCCCCGGTTCCACCGCGCCTGGCGACGATTTGCGCCCGCTTGATGCGCGCACTCACCAGCGCTGCGTTCTTATCCGATTGCTGTTCGATCTGGTCGAGCCGCTTCAGTGCGGCGTCGGCATCGCCGCGCTCATCCGCCAATTGCGCCAGCAGCAGCAGCACTTGCGCCGGATCGCGCTCATCGCCATGCGGTTGCGATCCGAGCGCATCCACATAAGCGGACAGATACCGTTCGGCGTTTCTGGTGTCATTCACCTGCGCCGACAGGATGCCAAGCGAATACAGCGTGATCAAATCGCGCGGCTGCAATTCCAGTAACGCCTCGAATTCCTGGCGTGCCTGATCGTATTTTTTCTGTACTACCAGAATGCGCGCATGGGCAATGCGCACATCGCGCGCCTTCGGATGGGCGGCAGTAAATTCCGCCAGCATCTTCTCGACCTGATCCGGATCGCCCGTCGCCTGCGCCAGCGTCAGGATCGCCAGTTCGGAATCCGGCTTGAGCTCGAGTGCGCGCCGCGATTCTTGCAACGCACGTTCCCGGTCTCCCTTGTTATACGCCCCTTGCGCCAGCGCAACAGAGGCTTCTGCCGATGGCTGGTAAGGCGCAAGCAATTTCTCCAGCATCGCAAATGCCTGTTCCTTGTCACGGGTACCGGCCAGCAAGCGCTGGATCTGGAACATCAGGATGCCGCGCTCCTGCGGGCCGGCTTCTTTCAGGCGCCGCTGGAAAATGGGCCTGGCTTCCGACAGGTCATCCCCGAGCAGCACGAAACCGAGAAACAGCCGGGCTGCTTCGTCGGAATGCGGCGCCAGTTCGCGCCACAGCCGGATGGCCGCCAGCGCTTCCGCCGGGCGCCGGACGCTGACCGCCATTTCAGCGGCACGACGCGCGATCCGCGGGTCGCCGGTTTGCCGGGCAATGTTCATCGTCGTGGTGTAGCCGGCTTTCCAGTAACCGCGCTGGTAAGCCAGATCAGCCGACAGCAACTTGAATAGAATTTCTCTGGTCAACGGCACCTCGGGCAAGGCGTCCGCTTCCTTGCCATTGGCATGCGTCGGCTGTTTTCCTTCCGGCTGCGCCGCGCTCGGCTCGGCCTGCTTCGCCCCGGACGGCTCCTGCGCGAAAGTCGGTGACAGTCCGGCACCGGCAAACAGCAGGGCCGACAATGCGGCAATCAACAATGAATTTTTCAAGGGAATTCCTGTCCGAGGAAACGATTTTTGAAATGGCTTGATTTTACGCTGAACCATAATAGTATGCGAACAACGGGAACTGCTCGCCTGGCGGCAAATATTGCTGCCGATCGCAACACCGCCAACGATTTCCATTGGACCCAATCCATGCCTGAATTGCCCGAAGTTGAAATTACCCGACGCGGCATTGCGCCGCACATCGAAGGCCACACGGTCAGCGGCGTCGTGCTGCGCCGCGACGGTTTGCGCTGGCCCTTTCCGGATGATCTCGCAGGATTGCTGATCGGGCGCACGGTTCGCTCCACCGGACGACGCGGGAAATTCCTGCTGATCGGCTTCGATCACGGCACGCTGCTCATCCATCTCGGCATGTCCGGCAGCTTGCGCCTCTTGCCGGCCGCGACACCCGCCGGC
>JAYFNP010000365.1:0-2415 GCA_034933385.1 Burkholderiaceae bacterium
ATTTGATTTGTCTTTCGCATGACAACCCGACTCTCGCCAAGTTGCCGCTCCAGCATCAAACGCCCACACTTATCGTCCGTTATCTTTTTAAGGATCATCCTCACCAGCACAGGCTTACTTCCTCCTGCACACTACCAACACATCGTTTTGTTTGTCAGCAGCACAGAAACGAGATTATGAACCACTTTCTTTAACTCGTCAACCGCTTTTTTTATTCTTTCTTGCTAAGCTGCTTTAAAAAATCCAGGGGCTACTGCTCTTGTTCCACACCCCCTTTTACAGCTCCCGATGCACTCAATTTCTGCAGCGGAGGCGAACTATAACAAATTTTCCCATGACATGGCAAACACTTCTTGAAAATATTTTGAAGACGCGGTGATGTCGCATATCGCTTCAAATATCATCAGCCACCCTTGATCTATTGACGGGACCAGACCGACGCCACTATAGTGGCGCATGGCCTCTGATTTACAAATCCTTTCAGACAAAATAGCCCAGTTGGCGGAACTCACGCAGCAGTTGCGGCGCGAGAATGCCGACCTTCGCTTGCGCGTTGCCTCACTGACCGCCGACAAGACCGATTTGGCTGCGCGCATGCAACAAGCAGCGCAGCGCGTAACCGCATTGATGGAGAAACTTCCTACTCCAACAACAGAGGAGGAGGCATCGTGATCCGACTTGACGTTACCATCATGGGGCAAAATTACGCGCTCAATTGCCCGGCGGACGAAGAAAAAACTTTGCGCGAGGCGGTCGCCTATCTGGACAGCAAAATGCGCGCAATTCGTGACGCGGGCAAAATCAAGGGAAACGATCGAATCGCCGAAATGGCATCCATCAGCATTGCCGCCTAAATGCTGCTGACCAAGTCTCCGCAAGGCCCAGTTTACGGGCTTACCGTTTCTGAAGTGAAACAAAAAATCGCTTCGATGAATGCGGTTCTCGATAGTGCGCTGACACCGCAAGAAAATCTTTTTTGATCCAGCGCAAAAACCTGCGTAAAGCTGTTGACACCCACTCCATTTGAGGTAGACTGAACTGCCCTGCCGTGTTTGCGATTGTCTTATATTCCTTGAACCATTCATTCGCATCGGTTGCGGAATTTTGTTTGATGGGCGTGAGCATCGCTAGTCCGATGAACCCGAAATCGAACTTACCGTGACCACCTTGAACCTCTTGGTTCGGGATGCCGGCAAAAAGCGGCACTGGCGGGGGATCTTTTTTTACGGTTGCGTATTCTGTACGTAGCCGTTTTTTTTCGTGCGGATTTATCTAGGCGAGAGATGAAATCTGTCTCGCGCCAGCACTGCCTGATAGACTTAATGACTCAATCGACAAGGCAATTCTCTGGAACAACATTAGAACTCATGCAAACCAAGGATTGGATTGCGCGCAGCCTGAAAAATGTCTGGCACCCCTGCACGCAGATGAAACAGCACGAATCCGTGCCACTGGTGCCGATCAGTCATGGACATGGCGCATGGCTGTTTGATGCCGACGGACGGCGTTATATGGATGCAATCAGCTCGTGGTGGGTCAACCTGTTCGGCCACACAAACCCGCGAATCAACGCGGCGATCAATGACCAGCTCGGGCGACTCGAACACGCGATGCTGGCCGGCTTCACACATCAACCGGTGATTGAACTTTCCGAGCGCCTTTCGGCAATGACCAGCCATGTGCTGGGACACTGCTTTTACGCTTCCGATGGTGCATCTGCAGTCGAAATCGCGTTGAAAATGAGCTTTCACGCGTGGCGCAATGCCGGACAAACCGACAAGCAGGAATTCGTTTGTCTGAAAGGCAGCTATCACGGCGAAACCATCGGCGCACTGGCCGTGACCGATGTCGCGCTGTTTCGCGATGCGTACGGCCCATTGCTGCGGAACGCGCATGTCGTGGCATCACCCGATACGCGACAGGCACAGGCAGGTGAAACTGCCGTCAATGTGGCTCTCGGCGCTGCAGCCGAACTGGAAGCGCTGCTGCGCCAGCGAGCTGACAAAATCGCTGCGGTAATCGTCGAACCGCTGGTACAGTGCGCGACCGGTTTCGCCATGCATGACCCGGCCTACCTGAAAGCGCTGCGCAGCTTGTGCGATCGTTACCAAGTACACCTGATCGCTGATGAAATCGCGGTCGGCTGCGGCCGCACCGGCACTTTTTTCGCTTGCGAACAAGCAGGCATCTGGCCGGATTTTCTCTGTCTGTCGAAAGGCATCAGCGGCGGCTATCTGCCGTTGTCGCTGGTAATGACGCGCGATGAAATTTATCAGACGTTTTACAGCGAAGACGTGACACGAGGCTTCCTGCATTCGCATTCTTACACCGGCAATCCGCTCGCCTGCCGTGCGGCTCTGGCGACGTTGGCGATTTTCGATGACGACGATGTACTCAATACAAACCGCCAACGTG
>JAYFNP010000366.1:0-3056 GCA_034933385.1 Burkholderiaceae bacterium
ATCACCGATCCGGAAAATCGCGAACAGTCGGCCCTGAGCATCATCGCGAAAATGCCGACACTGGTGGCGATGGCGTACAAGTATTCGGTCGGCCAGCCGTTCGTCTATCCGCGCCACGACCTGTCGTACAGTGAAAATTTCCTGCGCATGATGTTCGCGACGCCAGCTGAAGAATACAAAGTCAACCCGGTGCTGGCGCGCGCGCTGGATCGCATCATGGTGCTGCACGCCGATCATGAACAGAATGCCTCGACCTCGACGGTGCGCATCGCCGGTTCGAGCGGCGCCAACCCGTTTGGCTGCATCGCCGCCGGCATTGCTTGCCTGTGGGGACCGGCGCATGGCGGCGCCAATGAAGCCACCATGGCGATGCTCAAGCAGATCGGCTCGGTCGACAAGGTGCCGGAATTCATCGGACATGTAAAAAACCGCACCGGCGGCGTCAAGCTGATGGGCTTCGGCCATCGCGTCTACAAGAATTACGATCCGCGGGCGAAGCTGATGCGTGAAACCTGTTACGAAGTGCTGGACGAACTCGGCTTGCAGGATCACCCGCTGTTCAAGATCGCGCTGGAAATCGAGAAATACGCGCTCGAAGACGATTATTTCGTATCGCGCAAACTGTACCCGAATGTCGATTACTACTCCGGCATCGTGCAGTCCGCCATGGGCATTCCGACTTCGCTGTTCACCGGCATTTTCGCGATGTCGCGCACGGCCGGCTGGATCGCGCAATGGAAGGAAATGATCTCCGACCCGGAACACCGCATCGCCCGCCCGCGCCAGTTGTACACCGGCGCGACGGTACGCGATGTCCAGCCGATCGAAAAGCGCCGCTAACGCACTCCTGGCGACAATTCTGCGGTCCTGGATACCCCCATGGGTATTTCCAGGACGCCGCGAATCGTCTGGCCAGATGACCAAATTTTGGCATATACCCTGCCGAATCCCTTCTTTTTCAGAGACTCACCGACACACTGTGGCGCGACCGGCACAACCGGCGATCAAGACCACACTGTGAGTGTGGTCTTTGACGAAGCTTGGGCTGTATCAAGCCCAAGCCATCGAGAATCGGATAAAGTAAGCCTTGAGAACCTTGGGTTCCGCCATAATTTAATTATGCGATCCGCCACCCGGTCAGGCCGAGTCGCGGAAGGTTGAATAACCCGCTAATCTCGCGAAGCGCGAAGAAAGGTGAGCAAAATGATGCAAGAAGACGTTTCCACGTCCTATCTGTTCGCGGGCAATGCGCCGTATGTCGAACAACTGTATGAAGCCTATCTGAACAATCCCCGTTCGGTACCGGACAACTGGCGCGACTGGTTCGATGCGATGCAGCATGTGCCGGCCAGCGACGGTTCGAACCGGCACGACGTGCCGCACGCACCGATCATCACTTCGTTTGCGGAACGCGCCAAGCATGGCCCGTTCCGCACCGTGGTCACGCCGGCCAGTTCGGTGATGGAACGCAAACAGGTAGCCACGCAGCAATTGACTGCCGCCTACCGCATCCTCGGCTCGCGCTGGGCCAATCTCGATCCGCTGCAGCGCCAGAAACGCCCGGAAATTCCCGAACTGGAACTATCGTTTTACGGTCTGAGCGACGCGGACATGGATCTGGTGTTCAACATCGGCAACACTTATTTCGGCGTCGAAACCGCCTCGCTACGCGAACAAATCAACCTGCTGCGCGACACCTATTGCCGCTCAATCGGCGCCGAATTCATGTACATCAGCGACCAGGCGCAAAAACGCTGGATGCAGCAACGGCTGGAATCGACCCGTGCCACGCCGGATTTCACAGCAAAAAAGAAAACGCACATCCTCGAAAAACTGACTGCGGCAGAAGGGATGGAGCATTACCTGAACACCAAATACGTCGGGCAAAAACGTTTTTCACTCGAAGGCGGGGAAAGTTTCATCCCGGCGCTGGATGAAGTCATCCAGCGCGCCGGCGAACAAGGCATCCAGGAAATCGTCATCGGCATGGCGCATCGCGGCCGCCTGAACGTACTGGTCAACATCCTCGGGAAAATGCCAAAAGATCTGTTCGCCGAATTCGAAGACGTGCATGCCGACGACCTGCCGTCCGGTGACGTGAAATACCACCAGGGCTTCACGCGCGACGTTTCGACGCCCGGCGGGCCGGTGCATCTGTCACTGGCTTACACCCCGTCGCATCTGGAAATCATCGACCCGGTGGTCGAAGGTTCGGCGCGCGCACGCATGGATCACCGCAGCGACACCGACGGCTCGCAAGTGCTGCCAATCCTGGTGCATGGCGACGCCGCGTTCACCGCACAAGGCGTGGTGATGGAAACGCTGAATCTCGGCCAGACGCGCGGCTTCAGCACCGGCGGCACGGTGCACGTCGTGATCAACAACCAGATCGGTTTCACCACCTCCGACCCGCGCGACGCGCGTTCGACGCTGTATTGCACCGATGTCGCAAAAATGGTCGAGGCGCCGGTGTTGCACGTCAACGGCGACGATCCGGAAGCCGTGGTGTTTGCCGCGCAGATCGCGCTCGATTTCCGCATGAAATTCAGCAAGGACATCGTGCTCGACATCGTCTGTTTCCGCAAGCTCGGACACAACGAGCAGGACACGCCGGCGCTGACGCAACCGCTGATGTACCAGAAGATCGCCCAGCACCAGGGCGTGCGTCGCCTGTATGCGAGAAAACTGGCAGCACAGGGATTCATCTGGCAAGGCGAAGAAGAAGATGTGGCGGCGTCGTTCCGCAAGGTAATGGATTCCGGCGTACTGGACATTGATCCGGTCATCGCCAACTCCCGGCTGCAAACCTGGCGCGACTGGACGCCATTCCTGAACCGCAAGTGGACCGAACCGGCTGACACTTCCGTGCCGATCGAGGAGTTGATGCGCCTGTCTGAACGCATCACCGCGATACCGAAAGGATTTACGCTGCATCCGCTGGCGGAAAAGATGCTGAACGACCGCGCCGCAATGGGACGCGGCGAACAGGATCTTGACTGGGGCATGGCCGAGCATCTGGCGTTTGCGACCTTGCTGGTATCCGGCAATCCTGTTCG
>JAYFNP010000367.1:0-4561 GCA_034933385.1 Burkholderiaceae bacterium
TCGTCGCGGCGACTTATCCGTACTTCAAGCGCTTTTTTGCGCTGCCGCAGGCGTATCTGGGGATCGCGTTCGGCTTCGGCATTCCGATGGCGTTTGCCGCAGTGCAGGATCATGTACCTGCCGCCGCATGGCTGCTGCTGCTGGCAAACGTGTTCTGGGCGCTGGCGTACGACACCGAATATGCGATGGTCGATCGCGACGACGACCTGAAAATCGGCATCTGCACATCGGCGATCACCTTTGGTCGTTTTGACGTGGCGGCCGTGATGGCGTGCTATGGGCTGACGCTGGCCATCATCTTCACGGTCGGCTGGGCGCTGGGCCTGCGTGGCTGGTTCGCTGCCGGGATGCTGCTGGCGGCAGCCTGCGCCGGTTACCATTTCACGCTGATCCGCGAGCGTGACCGGATGCGCTGCTTCGCCGCGTTCCGGCATAACAACTGGCTGGGTGCGGCGATATTTGCCGGCATCGCGCTGGACTACGCATTGCGATAAAGGTATTCTCAACGAGGAGGTTTGATGCGGCGCAAGTGAATCGGCCAATATCGCGTTACACTGGAACTACTTTTTCTTAACTAGATCGTAAAGGGTGCCTCATGGAAGCGACTGAAAAATTGAGCCAATCTCGGGACAAATTGATGTCCGATCTGAGAATCGTCATCCGTGATACGGAAGAATTGCTGGCGAATACCGGCGAACAGGCAGGCGAAGGTTTCAAGGTGGCGAAGGCCAAGATCGAGGCTTCGCTGGCGGCGGCCAAGACTGAACTGGCTGTAGCGCAGGAACTGGCGGCCGCCAAGGTCAAGGTTGCGGTACAGACTACCGATGAATACGTGAAGGCGCATCCGTGGCAGTCAGTCGGCATGGGCGCGGCGCTGGGCGTGATTCTCGGCTTCCTGATTTCGCGCAAATAACGTGCCGTTGTTCGATTCGTCCAGGAGGATGGCCGCCAGCGTGCTGGCCATCCTGCAGACGCGCGCGGAACTCCTGACGGTTGAACTTGAGGAAGAAGCGCAGCGGCTGGTGTCCTATCTGCTGTGGCTCCTGGTGCTGCTGTTTTGCGCCGGTATGGCCGCTATCCTGGTGGTGCTGCTGCTGGTGGTGCTGTTCTGGGACAGCAATCGCGTCGCGGTGATCGCTTGTCTGGCGACCTTCTTCGGTATCGTCGCGCTGGCGATCGCGGTTGGTGTACGTCGTTGCTGGCGCAGCAAGCCGCGCTTTCTGGCGGCAACGCTGGATGAAATCTCAAAGGATGTCGAGATGCTCAAGCCGTCGGATCGGGAGCAGGCGCCATGAACGGCGCACAGACTTTGGCGCAGCGGCGCGAACAACTGGTCGCGCGTTGCGGCCAGCAGCGCGCAGAACTGGCCGCCCAGACTCAGGCCTTGCGCGGTTCACTGGCGTTGGGCAGCGTTGCCAGCGATCTGCTGGCAACGGTCAAACAAAACAAGCTGCTGATTGCCGGCGCTACGCTGGCGGTGGTGCTGGTCAAACCGCGCCGCATTCTGTCCGGCCTGAAAACCGGTGTGCTGGCTTGGCAGACATGGCGCAACCTGTTGCCGGTCTGGCACAGTTTCCGCCAGCAATCCTGACGGCGCGTCGTGCTGTGCGGACCTTACGCGGTCGTCGTCAAATCTCTTTGGCCAGCTTGGTGGCCAGACCGATATAGTTCGCCGGCGTCATCGCCAGCAAGCGGTCTTTCGCGTCTTGCGGAATCGCCAGTCCCTTGATGAACGCCTGCAAATCCTCTTTCGCGATGCCCTTGCCGCGGGTCAGCGCTTTCAACTGCTCATACGGGTTCTTGATGCCATAGCGGCGCATCACCGTTTGCACCGGTTCGGCCAGCACTTCCCAGGTTTCGTCCAGATCGTGCGCCATGCGCGCCGGATCGGCTTCGAGCTTGTTCAGCCCGCGCAGCGTGCTGTCGTAGGCCAGCACCGCATAGCCGAATGCAACGCCGATATTCCTGAGCACGGTCGAGTCGGTCAGGTCGCGCTGGAAGCGGGACACCGGCAGTTTCTCGGCCATGTGACGCAGCAATGCATTCGCCAGCCCGAGGTTGCCTTCGGAATTTTCAAAATCGATCGGATTGACTTTGTGCGGCATCGTGCTTGAGCCGATTTCACCAGCCTTGGTGCGCTGCTTGTAATAGCCGAGCGAGATATAGCCCCACAGATCGCGGTCGAGGTCGAGCAGGATGGTATTCGCGCGGGCAATCGCGTCGAACAATTCGGCCATGTAATCGTGCGGTTCGATCTGGATGGTGTAGCGGTTCCAGCTCAGCCCGAGCCGGTTTTCGATGACATCCTTGGCGAACGCTTCCCAGTCGAATTCCGGATAGGCCGACAGATGCGCATTGAAATTGCCGACCGCGCCATTCATCTTGGCGAGGATTTCAACTTTGGCGATGCGCTGCGCCGCGGCGCGCAGGCGCGCCACCACGTTCGCGACTTCCTTGCCGAGGGTGGTCGGGCTGGCCGACTGTCCGTGGGTGCGCGACAGCATCGGCATCTCGGCGCAGTCGTGCGCCAGCAAAGTCAGCCGGTCGATCACGCCATTCAGCGACGGCAGCAGCACGTCATCGCGCGCGGCTTTCAGCATCATGCCGTGTGAGGTGTTGTTGATGTCTTCCGAGGTGCAGGCGAAATGGATGAATTCGGCCGCGGCCTTCAGTTCGGCGGAAATGGCCGGATCGACCGCCGCATCGACGATCGCCAGATGCGCCATTTCTGGTGGCAGCGACAGGCCGGACGATTCCTTCAGCCAGTATTCGACCGCCTTCACGTCGTGATTGGTGATCGATTCGATCGCCTTGATGCGTGCGGCGTCTTCTTCGGCGAAGTTATGCGCCAGACGATCGAGAAAGGCGCTGGTTGCGGCGGAAAACGGTTTCAGCTCGGCGAAGCCGGCGTTCGACAGGGCGCGCAGCCAGACGATTTCGACTTGCACGCGGTGGCGCATGAAGCCGGCTTCGGACAGGATCGGACGCAGTTTGGCGGTGCGCGAGGCGTAACGGCCATCGAGCGGGGACAGGGCGGAAAGTGTTGAAAAAGACATATCGAAAATGCGAAGCCGCAGTAAAAGGTGGTGCGCCAGTGTTGTTCCACCGGCGAAAACGCCATTCTAGCATTACCCCACTGATGCGAAATGCGGCAAAGCCGATGTATACTCATGGGCTGTCATTAGTTCATCATTTCAATTTTTTGGTCATTTATGAAACTACTCGGTACCAATACCAGCCCGTATGTTCGCAAGGTTCGCATCGTTTTGGCGGAAAAGAAGCTGGACTACCGTTTCGTTCTGGAAGACATCGGCACGCCCGAGGCCAAAATCCGGGAAATTAATCCGCTGGGCAAGGTGCCTTGCCTGGTGATGGATGACGGCGATGCGATCTACGATTCCAGCGTGATCGTCGAATATCTGGATACGCTGTCGCCGGTCGGCAAGCTGATTCCGCCGGCCGGCCGCGAACGCGCCGAAGTCCGGCGCTGGGAAGCGCTGGCCGATGGGGTGATGGATGCGGCGGTGCTGGTTCGTCTGGAACAAACCCGGCGTCCAGCCGGACAGCAGAGCCAGCAATGGGTTGACCTGCAGATGGGCAAAATCGAAGCAGGCTTGAAGGCGATGGCGACCGATCTGGGCGACAAGCCGTTTTGCAACGGCAACCAGTATTCGCTGGCAGATATTGCCGTCGGTTGTGCGCTTGGCTGGCTGGCATTCCGTTTTCCGCAGATCGACTGGCGCGAAAGCTACCCGAATCTGGCGAAACTGTTTGACAAGATTGCTGCGCGTGCGCCGTTCAAGGACACCGTGCCGCAAGCTTAGGCCATTCCGGCGGATTTTTCCGTCAAAAATACCCACCCCAGTATTTTTAGATAGCCAGGAAAAACGTGGCCCAAGGCGGGTATTTGTTCCGATACTCCCCTTTTCTGCCTGATTTTTCCGGCTCAGGCGCGGTCGGCGCGCTCGATGATGCCGCCGCCGAGGCAAATTTCCCCGTGGTAGAACACCGCCGACTGGCCCGGTGTGACCGCCCACTGCGGCGTCGGAAATTCCATCCGGAACCCTTCAGCATTGATCATCCGGCCGGCGCAGGCGACATCCGGTTGCCGGTAGCGGGTCTTGGCCGAGAGTGACGCGTCCTGCGGCGCCTTGCCGGCGACCCAGCTCGCCTGACCGGCTTCGAGCGCGGACGACATCAGCCATGGATGGTCGTGTCCCTGCGCCACGTACAGCGTATTGTTCGGGATATCCTTCGCCGCGACATACCATGGCGCGCTGTTGCCGTCGGCATCGCGGTGTTTTTTCGAGCCGCCAATGCCGATGCCTTTGCGCTGGCCGAGCGTATAGAAACTCAAGCCGACGTGCTCGCCGACGGTATCGCCTGCCGGCGTTTTGATCGGGCCCGGCTGGAAAGACAAATAACGGTGCAGAAATTCGCGGAACGGCCGTTCGCCGATGAAGCAGATGCCGGTCGAATCCTTTTTCTTGGCATTCGGCAGGCCGAGATTTTCGGCGATGCGGCGCACTTCGGTCTTTTTGATTTCACCGAGCGGGAACAG
>JAYFNP010000368.1:0-3513 GCA_034933385.1 Burkholderiaceae bacterium
AAGCTTGGTGCTGCCGATGCGCTGCCACCATCCCAAAATGATCTGACGGAACAATTCGATGCTGTTGCCGGAATAATGATCGAGCAGCTCTTCTGCGTCGTTTAAAACAGACACCAGGTTTTCCCGAACGACCGCCTTGAACAATTCTTCTTTCCCGGCAAAATACAGGTACAGCGTCCCTTTCGAAACACCCGCGCGTTGCGCCACTTCTTCCAGGCGCGTTGCCGCATAGCCGCGTTCTACAAACAAATCCAAAGCCACGGCGAGAATTTCTCCGGGACGCGCTTCCTTGCGCCGTGCCCAGCGTGGATTTTTCGGGGGGGTGGATGATGCCGGCATGTCCTCTCCACAACTGACTGACCTTCCAGCAATATATGCTTGTCGGCAATTTAGCGTCAAGCCAATCGGCTAAAATGACACAGCTTGTTACAAAACCATAACGGGTTTTCCCCGCATCCCGCCAGACAACAACCGCAACGGGCATCGGCCTTTCCCCCGTCATTATCTAATGCACAAGACATTGTCGTTATCGCTTATCGGAAAATTCCGTAACGGATCGCACCGATAACTCGTTACAATAGCGCCTTTCCCTCAGCAGCATCACAAAATGGATATCACACTCGCAATCAAGGCGCTCATCATGGGCCTGGTCGAAGGTTTTACCGAATTCCTTCCGATTTCTTCAACCGGCCACCTGATTCTGGCGGGCAGCCTGCTCGACTTCACCGGCGAAAAAGTGAAGGTGTTTGAAATTGCAATTCAGTCGGGCGCAATGCTGTCGGTACTGTGGGAATACCGCGCCAAAATCTGGTCCGTGCTAAGGGGATTGTTCAACGATGCCGCCGCACAGCGGTTCACGCTCAACATCATTGTCGCATCCTTGCCGGCGATCATCCTTGGCCTGCTGTTCCATAGCAAAATCAAGGAATTGCTGTTCTCACCGATTCCGGTTGCATTGGCATTTATCATCGGCGGCGTCATCATCTTGTGGGTTGAACGGCGACACCGTTTCAGCGATTTCAGCGCGCGCATCAAATCGGTCGATGACATGAACGTGTTCGATGCTTTCAAGGTCGGCTGCGCGCAGGCATTCGCACTGATCCCCGGCACCAGCCGATCCGGTTCGACCATCATCGGCGGCATGCTGTTCGGCATGTCGCGCAAGGCAGCAACCGAATTCTCGTTCTTTCTGGCGATACCGATTCTGTTCGGTGCCGGTGTCTATTCGATGTACAAGGAACGCGCGTTGCTGTCCGCCGCCGACTTGCCGCTGTTCGGCATCGGTTCGATCGCCGCCTTCGTCTCGGCCTTCCTGTGCGTCCGCTGGCTGCTGCGCTACATCAGTTCGCACGATTTCACCGCTTTTGCGTGGTACCGCATCGCGTTCGGCCTGTTCATCGTCGTCAGCGGCTACCAGGGATGGGTCGTTTGGGCGGATTGACGCTCAAAAAATACTGTCACCTGTATATTTTAATCGCCTCAGAACATCTGGCCAAACACAGATATTTCCACCTATACCCCTAGGATTTTCACACTTTACGCCATCCCGCAGGGCTGTTCAGGCATCATTTCCGGCTGCGCCGGATGGCAAACACGCTGGCACCCGTCGGGTAAACCGCCACATCCAGCGATTGCCTGCCTGCACCGGCTACGCCAAGGTTGTCGCGCCACGTTATCCCGCCGGTTGACGGTTGACCATGCACCAGCAACACCTTGCCCGGGAAGCGCGCCGAAAGCGACAGGATTTGCTTGCGTGTTTCGGCAAAGCCATCGCGGCGATCACTTCGGTTGGTGCGCGCTGGCACCGCCAGCGGATTGGCATCGGCAAACAGTACAATGCCACGCATCTTGTGGCGTTTCGCCTGACTGAATATTCGCTGCAGCCAGGCGCGATTGGCGACCAGCCGATCTTCGAATTCATTGTTACGCCCGGCAGCCGTCAGATAATGGTTGTTGTTCGACGGTAGGTTGACTGTCGCAAACAGAATCCGACTGGCTTGCCAGCTGGCATTTTCGGAATAGCTGCGATATTTCGCCGCGGAAGACTGGCGCACCAGTGTCAGCCTTTTTGTGCGCGCTTCGTGATCGCTGGCAAACAGCAGGCTGCGCAGATGGCTCAGCCGCTCCTGCGCAATCGAGTCACCACTTTCACTTCTGCACCCGGCCCAATCACGCGCCGTGAGTACAATGATCACCGGCCAGTCTGCCTCGCCCAGCAAATGCCGACGTCGCTGAAATACGCTATCGCTGCATGATTCGTTGCGTGGCCGGATGCCGTTGACGACGATGAACGCCGGCCTGACCAACCCTGAATGCCGAAGCGCATCGCGCAAGGTTGCATCGTCACCGGACGAGGGCTGTCCGATCACGGAAAAAACGAACTCCTGTTCTTTCGGCTTCGCATGCACGGATAGCGCCAAAAACAACGCTATGCCAGCCACCAGCAACTGCAGCGCGCGCTTCATCATTCTTCGTCAGCCAGTTTTTTCAGCGCATACAGCGCTTCCAATGCGGCACGCGGCGTGAGTGTATCCGGATCGATATCGTCAAGCGCCTCACGCAACGTATCCGCAGATGCCTCAGGTACTTCCGGTTCGGTTGCGCCCTCTCCGTCCTCCGCCTCCTCGCGCAGCGCCGCCATCGCGAACAGATCGAATTGCGGCGTCGACTGCAAGGTGTGCGATTCCAGCATCGCCAGATGCTTGCGCGCGCTGCGGATCACCGTCGTCGGCACACCAGCAAGCTGCGCGACCTGCAGGCCGTAACTCTGCGAAGCCGGGCCTGGCTGCACCGCATGCAGGAAGATGATGCTGTCCTTGTGTTCGACCGCCGACAGATGCACGTTGGCCGCCGTATGGTGCGCCTGCGGCAATTGTGTCAGCTCGAAATAATGGGTCGCAAACAATGTAAAGCACTTGGTCGTTTCGATCAGGTGGCGCGCAATCGCCCAGGCGAGTGCCAGCCCGTCGAAAGTCGAGGTGCCGCGTCCGACCTCGTCCATCAGCACCAGCGAATGTTCAGTCGCGCCGTTCAGGATCGCTGCCGATTCGGTCATTTCGACCATGAAGGTCGAACGTCCGCCGGCCAGATCGTCAGCCGCACCGATGCGCGTGAATATCCGGTCGATCGGGCCAATAGTCGCCGCTTCGGCAGGCACGTAACTGCCGACATAGGCCAGCAGCACGATCAGCGCGACCTGTCGCATGAAGGTCGACTTGCCGCCCATGTTCGGGCCGGTTACCAGCAGAAACTTGCGTTCGTCGGAAAGCTCGCTATCGTTGGCGACGAAACGTTCGATCTGGCTTTCGACCACCGGATGCCGCCCCTGCACAATATGAATCGCCTGATCTGTCACCATAAGAGGAGCGCGCCAGTTATGGCTGGTGGCGTGTTCTGCCAATCCGACCAGCACGTCAAGCTGTGCAATCGCATGCGCGATGCGCTGCAATTCGCCGATATAAGGTGCCAGTTCGTGCAGCAGAGTGTCATACAACAAGCGTTCGCGCGCCAATG
>JAYFNP010000369.1:0-3321 GCA_034933385.1 Burkholderiaceae bacterium
TATATCAACAAGTATTGAGCTCGCTTGCCATGGCAAACAGGCAATGCCTGCGAAACCAGATGGCAGGTTCGAATCGAAGAAATCCCGTCCAAGCCTGCAACAAAATTCACAACATCCTGATTTCATGGCATAATTGCAGGCTAAATTTCAATATGCGGCAAGTGATCGGCAATCGGGTCGTGAAGCAGTACAGACCGACGAAGTGCCGTTTGGCTACCCAACCATTAGAGGAAAATATGAAAGAAGGCATTCACCCGAATTATCGCGAAGTCGTGTTTCACGACATTTCCTGCGATTTCAAGTTCATCACCCGTTCGACCATCCAGACCAAGGAAACCATCCAGTTCGAAGGGAAGGAATACCCGTTGATCAAGGTCGAAGTCTCGTCTGAATCACACCCGTTCTTTACCGGCAAGCATAAAATCGTCGACACTGCCGGTCGGGTGGAAAAATTCCGCCAGAAATTCGGCAATGTCGGTTCCAAGACCCAGGCTTCGAACTGATTTCCGCATAGCGCGTCTAAAGGCAGCTCAGGCTGCCTTTTTTATTGTCACACGCATCAATTGCGACGCTTTTTGCAGCACAATACCGCCTGTGATACCACTCGCCTGAAAAACATGAAGCCTGTCCGCCTTGCCGCTTCTGCCACTGCCGCGCTACCGCGCTGGGGGCTGTTGCTGCTCGCCTTGTTGTACATTCTGCCCGGACTGATCGGCCGCGACCCCTGGAAGAGCGACGAAGCGGCCGGGTTCGGCATCATGTGGACGATGGCGCACGGCCCGCTATCCGATTGGCTATCACCAAACATCATCGGCTTGGCGATCCCCGATGAAGGTCCACTGGCATTTTGGGTCGGCGCTCTATGCATCCAGATGTTCGGTCCGCTTCTGGGCGACGTGCTGGCAGCCAGAGTCGCCAATATCATTTTCTTTTCACTCGGTGCATCAGCGCTCTGGTTTGCCGCTTATCGTCTGGGGCAACGCTCGGAAGCGCAGCCGATGGAACTCGCTTTCGGAGGCCAGCCAGAACCCAGGGATTACGGTCGCGTGCTAGCCGACGGCACGCTGCTGATTTACATCGGCTGCATCGGTCTGCTGCAGCATAGCCACGAAACACGCGCCGAGGCGCTGTTCGTTTCGCTGATTGCCTGTGCGCTGTATGCCATCGTCCGCTACCTCGAGACGCCCGGCCGGCGGAGTGCTTGTCTGATCGGTGTGACATTCGGCTGCCTCACGCTGACCCGTGGCTGGATAGTACCGCTGGGACTGTTCCTCACCCTACTGCTTTTCCTGCTGTGCTGGCTGCGTCTGGGAATCCGTCAAATCGTGACGCATGTGTGTGCCGTGCTGCTGATCTCGCTTGCGATACCGGCGCTCTGGCTGGGCGGGGCGTTTCTGACGCTTCCTGACGCGCAAAAGCTGTCTGACGCATGGATGGCCTGGAACATCAGTCAGATCGGGGTTCCAAACCTGGGGGCAATCCGTTTTTTTCTGAAGAACAGCCTGCTGTTTTGCTGGCCAGCCTGGCCGTTTGCCCTCTGGGCAGTGTATGCGTGGCGCAGGCAACGTCACGACCTGCATATTGCACTGCCTTTGGCATTCATCATCCTGTTTACTGTGCTGGCGCTGCTTTCCCCCCAGGCAGAAGAAACTTCGTTGCTGCCGCTACTGCCCCCCCTGGCGCTTCTGGCCGCCTTTGGCCTGCCGACGATGAGACGTGGCGCGATCAATGCGGTCGACTGGTTTTCCGTCATGGCCCTGACCGCCTGTGCGGCCTTCATCTGGATTGGCTGGATCGCGAAACAAACTGGCTGGCCAGCGCAACTGGCCAAAAATGCACTCAAGCTGGCACCCGGTTTTCAACCTGAAATCAATCTGCTCGCTTTGCTGATCGCCACTGGTGCAACTGCTGCCTGGTTCCTGCTGACGTACTGGCGGATTTCACGCCAGCCGACCGTATTGTGGCGTGCAGTGGTGCTTTCTTCTGGCGGAGTGATCCTGTGCTGGCTGTTGCTGTCGACGTTATGGCTTCCCTGGATCAATTACGGTAAAAGCTATGTGAGTGTTGCCCAACAGATTGCGCAACAACTTCCTTCGCGTGAAACGTGCATCGACGCCCATCTCTCGCCGGCACTGCGCGCTTCGATTGCCTATCTTGGCAACCTTTCGTTTTCAGAGCCCGGAAGTTCAAAATGCGACTACATGCTGCTGCACGACCGACTCAATCGAAGCAGCCGCAAGAACGACCCGATCGTCCTCCCGGAAACCGGAAGCCAGTGGCAACTCGTATGGCGTGGCCGCCGGCCGGCAGACCGCGACGAGCGGTTCCATCTGTACCAGCGGATTAAATGACCGCAACACAGAAGACGCATCCGCACATCTTTCGCATTGCCGCTCTTGCCTGGCCGATCCTGATCGGCCAGCTTGCGGTCATTGCCAACAGCGTAGTCGATACGATGATGGTGTCGCGCTTTTCGGCGACCGATTTGGGGGCACTGGCGGTCGGTGCCTCGATTTATGTCAGCGTTTTCGTCGGGTTGAACGGGGTGCTGCAATCGCTGTCACCGGTGGTCGGCCAATTGTTTGGCGCACGCGATTTCCCAGCCATCGGTCGGGAAATCAGGCAAGGCGTGTGGCTGGCATTGCTCTTGTCCTGCATCGGCTGCCTGTTCCTACTGTTTCCGCAACCATTGCTGGCACTGGCCAAGGCTTCGCCCGAACTGACCGCCAAAGCAGAAATGTATTTGCGCATCTTGGCACTGGCACTGCCAGCAACGCTCGGCTTTGTTATTTACGGCGCACTCAACAATGCAATGGCTCGACCGAAAATGGTCATGGCGATCCACATTTGTGGCCTGATACTGAAAATCCCGTTGAACGCCTGGTTCATTTTCGGCGGATTTGGCCTACCGGCATTCGGCGGCCCCGGCTGCGCGATCGCCACTACACTGATCGCCTGGCTAGCGCTGGCGATCGGCTGGCTGATTTTGCGCCACAACCCGTTTTACCGGGTACTTGAACTGTTCGGACACGGTTTCGGCATGCCACGATGGTCGGCGCTTCGAGAATTGCTGCGCATCGGCCTGCCGATCGGGCTGAGTTTTTTCATCGAAGTGACCTCATTCACCTTCATCGCCTTGTTCGTCGCCCGTCTTGGTGACCATGTCGTTGCCGGTCACCAGATCACCGCCAATTTCGCCACGCTGCTGTACATGCTGCCGCTGTCAATCGCCAATGCCACTGGCACCCTGGTGGCGCAAGCCATCGGCGCACATGATCATCCTGCAGCACGACGTATCGGCTTTGCCGGCATGCGTCTTGC
>JAYFNP010000370.1:0-3187 GCA_034933385.1 Burkholderiaceae bacterium
AGACGCTTCGCGCGCAACGCAATTTGTGCGCCGGACTCTTCGCCGCTGACATACAACACGTCCATCACGCGCGACAGATTCGCCAGCGCCTGCAGCAGCAAGGTCGATTTGCCAATGCCGGGATCGCCGCCGATCAGCACCACGCCGCCGGCGACCAGTCCGCCGCCAAGCACGCGGTCAAATTCGTCGATACCCGTGGTAAAACGCGGCACTTCGGCCGCGTCGATCTCGGACAGGTTTTGTACCGGCGCACTCGATGCAATGCCTTGCGGCGTCATGGAGAAACGATTGCCGCTTGTTTCGACGATGGTTTCGACCAGCGTGTTCCACTGGCTGCAAGATGGGCACTGGCCGGCCCATTTGCTGCTCGTGCCACCACATTCGGTACAGGTGAAATTGGTTTTTGCCTTGGCCATGCGCCTACCGCCTCAAAAATATACTCCGGTTAGTATAAAAAAAGCGCCAGCAAAAACGTGGCCCAAGTGGTTATTTTTTAGACATACTCCTGCCGCTCAGGCAGAAATTTTGTCCTTGACCGGCACCCGCAGCGACAATGCGCACATCAGCTCGTAGCCGACCGTACCGGACGCCTGCGCCACCTCCTCGATCGGCAAACCATCACCCCAGATGACCACCGCACTACCGACATGCGCATTCGCTACCGGCGTCAGATCCACCGTCAGCATGTCCATCGATACCCGACCGACAACCCGCGTGCGGATGCCGTCAACCAGAATCGGGGTGCCTTCAGGCGCACGGCGCGGATAGCCGTCGGCATAGCCGCACGCCACCACGCCGATGGTCATCGGCTTATCAGCAATGAAAATGCTGCCGTAGCCGATCGCATCGCCCTTGTCGATGTGCTGCACGGCGATGATCTTGCTGGTCAGCGTCATCGCCGGTTTCAGGCCGTATTCTTCCGCCGTTTTTCCCCCTGGCGTACCACCGTACAACATGATGCCGGGACGCACCCAGTCAGTCGCCAGTTCCGGATGCAGCAAAATCGCACCCGAGTTCGACAGATTCAATTCTCCCGGCAAGCCAGCGGTTTCGGCCTTGAAACGGCGTACCTGCTCGGCCACCGGCAGATAAGCGCCGCTTTCGACTTCGCCATTGGCGAAATGGGTCATGTACTTGATGCTGCGCACCGTCGGCAACGCGCGCAAGCGCTCGTAAGCCCCCCGCCACGCCTGTTGCTTGAAACCCAGGCGGTTCATGCCGGTATTCATTTTCAGATGAATGTCGAGCGGCCGGTCGAGCTTCGCTTGTTCCAGCATCTCGATCTGTTCGTTGCAATGCACCGCCAGTTCCAGCCCGTAGGCGGCAATCGTCTGGATGTCTTGCGGGTCGAAGAAGCCTTCGAGCAGCACGATCGGCTTGTCCCAGCCTTGTTCGCGCAAATGCACCGCGTTTTCGATTTCAATCAGGGCCAAACCTTCGGATGCAGCAAACGCGCGCGCGGCACGATCCAGGCCGTGACCATAGGCATTGGCCTTGACCACGCAGAATGTTTTGGCTTTGGGAACGGCGGCACGGACAACAGAGAAATTATGCTGCAAGGCAGCGGAATCGATAGTAGCTACAAGAGGTCTGGACATGGCATTCTGCTCAACAATATTCGGCTCGGCAAGCAGCGCGCCTGCGAAGCGAAGTGCCATTTTACCCCTTGGCCTTTGAGCGCAGGACTATTTTGAATGGCAGGGAAAGCGATATTTTAACGGACGGTGCCAACCCATAGACGCAACTTCGCGCCGGGAAAGCCATTGTGCGGTAAAATCTGACACATTTTGTTACAACCGGCACATCAATGAATCGCGGCTTTTACAACATTATGGCAGCGGAGTTTTTTTCCTCGCTGGCCGACAACGCCCTCCTCATTACCGCTATTTCTCTTCTGGCCCACATTCAGGCTCCGGTCTGGATGACCCCGTTGTTAAAACTGTTTTTTGTATTGTCTTACGTATTGCTGGCCGCGTTCGTCGGCCCGTTTTCCGATTCGATGCCCAAGGGCAAAGTGATGTTCATCACCAACCTGATCAAAATCGTCGGTTGTTCGCTGATGTTTTTCGATGTTCATCCGTTACTGGCTTATGGCGTCGTCGGCTTTGGAGCGGCCGCCTATTCGCCCGCCAAATACGGCATCCTGACCGAATTGCTGCCGCCGGAGAAGCTGGTTACCGCCAATGGCTGGATCGAAGGACTGACCGTCACCTCGATCATTTTGGGTACCGTACTGGGCGGCGTGCTGGTCAATGCCAAGGTGGCGTCCTTACTACTGTCGCTGAATATTCCGCTGATCGATTCGGCTGGCGAAGCCGCGCTGTGCGTCATCATGGTGGTCTATTTGCTGGCTGCCTTTTTCAATCTGTTCATTCCTGATACCGGCGCGCGCTATGAAAAGCAGAAGGCCAGTCCGTTGCATCTGATCACGGTGTTTGCCGGCGCTTTTACGACATTATGGAAAGACAAGCTCGGGCAGATTTCGCTGGCGGTCACGACCCTGTTCTGGGGCGCAGGCGCCGCACTGCAGTTCATCATCCTGAAGTGGGCCGAAAGTCACCTTGATCTCCGTCTCGACAAGGCAGCATTTCTGCAAGGCATCGTTGCGGTTGGCGTCATCGTCGGTGCCGTTTCCGCTGCCCGTTTCATCAAGCTCAGAAAAGCGCTATCCGTCATGCCGCTGGGCATTGCGATGGGATTCTGCGTGATGCTGATGACCTTGGTGAACAATCTGTGGATCGCCTGCCCGCTGCTGGTCATTATCGGTTGCTGCTCCGGCTTCTTCGTCGTCCCGATGAATGCCCTGCTCCAGCATCGCGGTCATGTGCTGCTGAGTGCCGGTCATTCGATCGCCGTGCAAAACTTCAATGAGAACCTGTCGATCCTGACAATGCTGGTGCTGTATGCCGGAATGATTTCACTGAACTTGAGCGTCAACACGGTCATCATCATCTTCGGGCTGTTTGTCGCCTGCATGATGCTGCTGATCATGCGGTTGCATGCCGCCAACCAGCGGGTCAAAGATTCAGTCGCACTGATTGGCATAGAAAAGCACTAAATCGATGTTTCCTCAAAACCGGTAATTCAATCCGGCCGATAACGCATGGTCGCTGAAATCCCGCCGGTATTCGAAGTTATAGCGCGCATACAATGAAAAATCCTTGCCGGAAATCAGGCTGATTCCGGC
>JAYFNP010000371.1:0-3508 GCA_034933385.1 Burkholderiaceae bacterium
AGCGGCGAAGGGTTCATCAAGATCACTGGCGAGGTGGGCACTGGCAAGACATTGTTGTGTCGCAAGCTGATGGCGTCGCTGGACGACGATTTTTATACCGCGTACATTCCGAATCCGTTTCTGGAACCGCGCACACTGATGCTGGCGCTGGCCGACGAGCTGGAGGTCGAAGTCGAAAAGGATATCGATCAGCATCGCCTGCTGCGTGCGATCAACCTTAGGTTGTTGCATCTGGCGCGGGCAGGGAAAAAAGTGCTGTTGTGTCTGGACGAGGCGCAGGCGTTGCCAATCGAGAGCCTGGAAGCGCTGCGCCTGTTGACCAATCTGGAAACCGAAAAGCGCAAGCTGCTGCAAATCGTGATGTTCGGCCAACCGGAACTGGATCGCAAACTGCAGGACGACTCGATCCGGCAACTGGCGCAGCGGATTACCTTCGATTACCGGCTTGGGCCGTTGACGCACGACGACATGATTTACTACCTGTCGCACCGGCTGCATATTGCCGGTTATGCCGGTGGCAGCCTGTTCACGCCCTATGCGTTGCGCTGGTTGCACAAGGCGAGCGGCGGCATCCCTCGGCTGGTCAACATTCTGGCGCATAAATCGCTGATGGCGGCTTACGGCGAAGGGAGCCATCAGGTCGGCGCCCGGCATCTGAAGGTGGCGGTGCAGGATACGGCTTCGGTAAAAAATTCAATGCGGCCGTGGTGGCCGTGGTGACGAGTGCTGGTAGGCAGTGTTGATCTGGGTGGTTGCAGATGAGTTTGATCAATCAGATGCTTAAGGATCTGGACAAGCGCGGTTCCGGCGTGGCCGGAGGCGAAGCTGCGTCCGGAACAGTCAGGGTGGTGCAGGAGCAAGGCCGCAGCAGGCGGCTGGCGGTGCTGGTTGTGATCGTGCTGCTGGTGCTCGGTGCTGCGGCCGGATGGTATTTCTGGCAGGGCTCGACTGCGCCGCAAGTGCAGCCGGCAATGCCGCCGCAGATGGCCAGCGCCGAGGTGCCGAAGCCGGCAATGCCGACGGTTCCAGCGGTTGCTGCTGTGCCGGCACCGACCGTATTGGAAGCATCGCAGCCGGTCAATCCTTCAGCCGGCAAGGAGACGCGCTCTGCGCCGACGGCGCCGGGCAAGTTCTCGCCGACGACGTCAGAGCCGCCGGCCGCAGCCCAGACGGAACGGGTGATGAAACTGGCGATGAGCAATACGCTGGACTCGATCCACGCGCCGGAACCGTCACATCCGAAGGCTGCCGCCAAAGGATCGAAGAAGCGCGGTGGCGGCGAAGCGCCGGGCGTGCAGCTCAAGGAAACCACGGCCCAGCAGCATGCGGAAAATGCCTACGGCAAAGCGATTGCGCTGATCGGCGCCGGGCAAAAGACCGAGGCGATTTCGGCGCTGGAAACTATCCTGCTGTCGCATCCGAAACATGCGGCCGCGCGTCAGACGCTGGTCGGCTTGCTGCTGGATGCGAAGCGCTCTGGTGAAGCCGCGCGCGTGCTGGAGGAAGGGCTGACGCTCGACCCGAAGCAGACCGGGATGGCGATGATCCTGGCGCGTCTCCAGATCGAGCAGGGTGGTTCGGCGGTTGCGCTGGCCACTTTGCAGCGCAGTCTGCCGTATGCGGTCAACCGGCCGGATTATCTGGCTTTTACCGCGGCGATGTTGCAGCGGGAAAAACGCCATCGGGAAGCGGTCACGCATTTCGCGCACGCATTGCGCAAGTCGCCACAGAACGCGCACTGGTGGATGGGCTACGGCGTTTCGTTGCAGGCGCTGGGGCAGCCGAAAGAGGCGCGGCAGGCGTTTGTCCACGCGCGTGATCTGCACAAGTTGCCGCCCGAATTGCAGGCCTATGTTGAGCAGAAAATCGGTGAAATTTGAGGGGTATAGGCAAAAAATATGCCTTCCGGCAAGAATTTATGCGGACGTTTTGAAATACACCCGGTAGTAATTTTTCGGCTCGCGGCGACCGCCTACAACCCCAGATCTTGCCAGGCCGCGTCCACCTTCGCCTTCACGCATTCATCCATGGCAATCCGTCTGCCCCATTGACGGTCGGTTTCTCCCGGCCATTTGTCGGTCGCATCCAGTCCCATTTTGCTGCCTAGCCCACTGACTGGCGAGGCAAAATCGAGGTAGTCGATCGGCGTGTTTTCCACCAGAACCGTGTCGCGCGCCGGATCGACCCGGGTGGTGATCGCCCAGATGACTTCTTTCCAGTCGCGGATATCCACGTCGTCATCGACCACGACAATGAACTTGGTGTACATGAATTGCCGCAGGAAACTCCAGACGCCGAACATCACCCGCTTGGCGTGGCCGGGGTAGGATTTTTTCATTTGTACCACCGCCAGCCGGTAGCTGCAGCCTTCCGGCGGCAGGTAGAAATCGGTGATTTCCGGGAATTGCTTTTGCAGCAGCGGCACAAACACTTCGTTCAGTGCCTCTCCTAATATAGAAGGTTCGTCCGGCGGCTTGCCGGTGTAGGTCGAATGGTAGATCGCGTCGCGTCGCAGCGTGATCCGCTCGATGGTGAACACCGGGAACCAGTCCTGTTCGTTGTAATAGCCGGTGTGGTCGCCAAATGGCCCTTCAAGCGCATGCTGGTAGCCGCTCGGATGCGAGGCGTCCGGCTGGATATGCCCTTCGAGCACGATTTCGGCAAACGCCGGCACGCGCAATTCGCTGCCAATGGCTTTGGCGATTTCGGTGCGGCTGCCGCGCAGCAGGCCGGCGAACTGGTATTCGGACAACGTATCCGGCACCGGCGTGACGGCGCCTAATATAGTAGCTGGGTCGGCGCCCAGCGCAACCGCGACCGGGAACGGCTGTCCCTTGCTGGCGAGGGCGTGTTCGCGGAAATCGAGTGCGCCGCCGCGATGCGGCAGCCAGCGCATGATGACCTGGTTGCGTGAAATCACTTGCTGGCGGTAGATGCCCAGATTTTGTCGTGCCTTGTGCGGCCCCTGGGTGATCACCAGTCCCCAGGTAATCAGTGGCGCAACGTCGTCCGGCCAGCAATGCTGGATCGGCAGTTTGGCCAGATCGACATCCGCCCCTTCCCAGACGATTTCCTGGCAGGCTGGGCTGGTCAGCTGTTTCGGTTTCATATCCCAGGCGGTTTTCAGCAGCGAACTCAGCCCCAGCACATCCTTGAAATCCTTGGGTGGCTGCGGTTCTTTCAGCGCCGCCAGCAGATGGCCGATGCGGCGCAGTTCTTCCTTGTTCGTCGCGCCCATCGCCAGCGCGACGCGTTTGGCCGTGCCGAACAGATTCGCCAGCACCGGCATGGTGTGTCCGGTTGGTCGCTCAAACAATAGCGCTGGACCACCGGCGCGCAACACGCGATCGCAGACCTCAGTCATTTCCAGATGCGGCGAAATGGTGGTGGCGATGGTTTTGAGTTCATTCAGTTGTTGCAGCTGGGAAATAAAGTCCCTTAGATCGCGATATTTCATTATTTCTGCGTTTTCGCAAGATTCAATAGCAGGTTTGATTAAGACTTTCCA
>JAYFNP010000372.1:0-3604 GCA_034933385.1 Burkholderiaceae bacterium
GCGTTCCTGCGTTACCACGATCCAGCCAACTGGACGATCCTGCGCGAAGCGTTGCGCCGCATGGGCCGCGCGGATTTGATCGGCAACGGGCCGCAATGCCTGGTGCCGGCGTGGAAATCGGCGCCTGCGGGCGGTTTTGGAGCACGGATTGGCGTGGGCCAGCAAAAGCAGCCGCAGTCACGCAAAGCGGGCGGGAACAAGCCGGCAAAACCGCTGGCCGGCAAGTTCGCCGCCGGCAGCAAGCACCGCAAAGGCGGCGTGCCGGTGCGTTCCGGCAAGAAGTGATCGATGGGTTGAATCAATCCGGCAATTTTTAACTGTCACGGGAGCGCATGATGAAAATTCTGATTATTTTTAACCGTGAGCCGTATGACAGCACCGATGTCACCTGGAATGGATTGCGTCTGGCCGGCCAGTTGGTCGGCAACGGGCAGCAGGTGCGCATTTTCCTGATGAATGACGCGGTCGATATGGCGCGGGATGCCTGTCAGCCGCCTGCCGGTTACGATCAGAATTTGTCCCGGATGCTCAAGGATTTGATCGCCAAGGGCGTGCCGGTGAAGGTTTGTGGCACTTGCATGGCACGCTGCGGCATCTACAAGAACCAGCCGTATTTCGACGGAGCCGAAAAATCCACCATGCAGGCGTTGGCCGAGTGGGTGGTCGAGAGCGACAAAGTCATCACGTTTTGAGCGGGCGGCCTGTTCGGTAGCCCCCATATTGCTTTGAAACGCTTGTAAAATGCCGAATTGGCCGCGAATTCAATAACTTGATAACGGTAAGTCGCCCGAAATCCGGTAAAATGGCGCACAAATTCACCAAGCGGCGTCCAGTTTCCGGATGCCGCTTTATTTTGAGGCCTTTCCCCCTGCTTGTTGCCCATGAAGAACATTCGTAATTTTTCGATCATTGCCCATATCGACCACGGTAAATCGACGCTGGCCGACCGCATCATTCAGATGTGCGGCGGGCTGTCGGATCGCGAAATGGAGGCGCAGGTACTCGATTCGATGGATCTGGAACGCGAACGCGGAATCACCATCAAGGCGCAGACCGCAGCACTGACCTACAAGGCGCGTAACGGCGAAATCTACAACCTGAACCTGATCGATACGCCGGGACACGTCGATTTCAGCTACGAAGTCAGCCGTTCATTGTCCGCTTGCGAAGGCGCGCTGCTGGTGGTCGATGCATCGCAGGGGGTCGAGGCGCAGACGGTGGCCAACTGCTATACCGCGCTTGATCTGGGCGTCGAGGTGATGCCGGTATTGAACAAGATCGACTTGCCGTCGGCCGATCCGGATTCGGCCAAGGCCGAGATCGAGGACGTGATCGGCATTGATGCCGGTGACGCGGTGTTGTGTTCCGCCAAGACCGGTGAGGGCGTGCAAGACATTCTCGAAGCGCTGATTCAGAAAGTTCCGCCGCCGCAGGGCGATCCGGACGCGCCGCTACAGGCACTGATCATCGATTCGTGGTTCGACAATTACGTTGGCGTGGTGATGCTGGTGCGCGTGAAAAACGGCACCTTGCGCGCGAAGGACAAGATTTTGTTGATGGCTAATGGTTCGCAGCATCTGGTCGAAAATGTTGGCGTGTTTACGCCACGTTCGCAGTCGCGCGAGTCGCTGTCGGCCGGCGGGGTTGGCTTCATCATCGCGGGTATCAAGGAATTGCAGTCGGCCAAGGTCGGCGATACCGTGACGCTGGCGGCGCGTCCGGCAAGCGAGCCGCTGCCGGGTTTCAAGGAAGTGCAGCCGCAAGTGTTTGCCGGCTTGTTCCCGGTCGAGGCGAACCAGTACGACGCGTTGCGCGATTCGCTGGAAAAGCTGAAACTGAACGATGCGTCGCTGCAGTATGAGCCGGAAGTCTCGACCGCGCTCGGTTTCGGTTTCCGCTGCGGGTTCCTCGGCCTGCTGCACATGGAAATCGTGCAGGAACGGCTGGAGCGCGAATTCGACATGGATTTGATCACCACCGCGCCGACGGTGATCTATGAAGTGGTGATGCAAAACGGCGACGTGGTGATGGTGGACAATCCGGCCAAGATGCCGGAACCGTCGAAAATCCGCGAAATCCGCGAGCCGATCGTGACCGTGAATCTGTACATGCCGCAGGAATATGTCGGGCCGGTGATGACGCTGTGCACGCAAAAGCGCGGCATCCAGATGGACATGCATTACCACGGCAAGCAGGTGCGGCTGACTTACGAAATGCCGATGGCCGAGATCGTGCTCGATTTTTTCGACAAGATGAAATCGCTGTCGCGCGGCTATGCGTCGATGGAATACGAATTCAAGGAATACCGCGCCGCCGACGTGGTCAAGGTGGACATGCTGATCAATGGCGACAAGGTCGATGCGCTGGCAATCATCGTGCATCGTGGTAACAGCCAGTTCCGCGGCCGGCAGGTCGCGGCGAAGATGCGCCAGCTGATTCCGCGGCAGATGTTCGATGTCGCAATTCAGGCAGCGATTGGCTCAACCATCATTTCGCGCGAGAATGTGAAGGCGTTGCGCAAGAATGTGTTGGCAAAATGTTATGGGGGTGATATCACCCGCAAGCGCAAGCTGCTCGAAAAGCAGAAAGCGGGCAAGAAGCGAATGAAGCAAGTTGGCACGGTCGAGATTCCGCAGGAAGCGTTTCTCGCAATTTTGCAGGTGGATGAAAAATGAGCTTAGACGCCATACTTGGCAATTTCCCGTTAATCCTTTTAATTCTGACCATCGTTACCGGCATCGTCTGGTGTCTGGACGTGTTTTATCTGGCGAAACAGCGCCGTGCGCAGGCCGATGCGACGCTGGCCGAATTCGATGCGCGGGTGGCGAAACAGCAGGCTGACGGGGTCAAGCCGGATCAGAATGGTCGTGCCGAATTGGCAGAAAAACTGGTCAAACGGCCGATGTGGATCGAATATTCCGGCAGCTTTTTCCCAGTGATCGCGGCGGTGTTTTTCCTGCGTTCATTCCTGTACGAGCCGTTCAAGATCCCGTCGAGTTCGATGTCGCCGACGCTGGTGGTTGGCGACATGATTCTGGTCAACAAGTTTGCCTATGGCATAAGATTGCCGGTAATCAACAAAAAAATCATCAATATCAGCGACCCGCAACGCGGCGACGTGATGGTGTTCAAGTATCCGCGGGATACCTCGCTCGACTACATCAAGCGGGTCATCGGTGTTGCCGGTGATAAAATCGTCTATCGGAACAAGCGGTTGACGGTCAACGGCCAGCCGTTAACGTATCAACCCTTGCCGGATTATCTGGATACCGAACGGCTCAGTTATTCGAAGCAGTTCGATGAAACCTTGTTCAACGTGAAACATCGGATCCTGAACGACACGGCCGCACCGAACTTTGTGCCGAATCCGGACAGCTTCCCCGGCCATGAGTTGTGCAGCTACAACGCCGAAGGCTTCGCCTGCACGGTTCCACCTGGGCATTATTTCATGATGGGTGATAATCGTGACAATAGTCTGGACAGCCGTTTCTGGGGGTTTGTGCCGGACAATTATATTGTTGGCCGAGCTTCCATCATCTGGCTCAACCTGAATAACCTGAAACGCATCGGCAGTTTCCAATAATCGCATACGGAGGAAATCAAT
>JAYFNP010000373.1:0-5018 GCA_034933385.1 Burkholderiaceae bacterium
GTGCTGGAAACCAACCGGACTTTGCATGAAGTCGTCGGTGACGATTCCGGTGTCACCGGCGTGCGGTTGCAATCGGTGCCGGATGGCAGCATCAAGGAAATCGCCGTGCATGGGGTTTTCATCGCTATTGGCCATAAGCCGAATACCGCGATTTTCGAAGGCCAGCTTGAGATGACGAACGGCTATATCAAGACCGGTATCGGTCGGGAAGGAATGCTGACGGCGACCAGCGTGCCCGGTGTGTTCGCGGCTGGCGATGTGCAGGATTTCATCTATCGCCAGGCGATTACCAGCGCCGGCACCGGTTGCATGGCGGCGCTCGACGCGCAACGCTATCTGGAAAGTCTGGGAACCTGAGAGCAAAGTTTGCCATCCATGTCCAAGTCGTTCAAGAATCTCGCTGACCTCAAAAAGTTGGGCAAGGCGCTGAAAGTGCAGAATGAGGCACGGGAGGCAGCCGAAAGAGATCGCGTACGCCATGAAAAGGATGCCATGCGCGAAGCGGAAATATTCCGGCGCGCGGTGGGTGACGTGACTCCGCTTACTCCGCCCAACCGGGCTGAAGTGACAGCGCCGCAGCCACAACCGGTTCCGCACCAGCGTCATGCGGACGAACAGGCGGCGCTGAAAGCGTCGATGTCGGACGAATTCGACGTGACGACCCTGCTGGATATCGACGAGGCGTTGAGCTATACCCGCGACGGCATCGGCGCGGATGTCGTACGCAAGCTGCGCAAAGGGCATTGGGTGATTCAGGACGAGATTGACCTGCATGGGATGCGGCGCGACGAAGCGCGGGAAGCGCTGGCGGAATTTTTGCGCGAGGTGACCCGGCGCGGCTTGCGTTGCGTGCGGATTATCCATGGCAAGGGACTGGGTTCGGTCAACAAGGAGCCGGTGCTGAAAAAAATGGTGCACCGATGGCTGGTGCAAAAGGACGAGGTCATCGCGTTTTGCCAGGCGAAGGCTGCCGATGGCGGTTCCGGTGCGCTGGTTGTTTTGCTCAAGGGACGTGCATGAATGGTTTTTTGATTGTTTGATTTACATTGACTGGGAAGGCGAAAATGCGAGCAGGATTGAAAAAATGGGGTGCGTTGGCGTGCGCGATGATTCTTGCCGCAATGGCATTGACCGCGTGTGTGGCTGGCGAGGAACTGGAAAAAGAATATACCGCCAAGGCGAATAGCGGCGACCCGGAGGGACAATACCAGTTGTCACTGATGTACTTCACCGGTAACGGCGTCGATCAAAGCGACAAGAAGGGCGCTTACTGGGGGCGCAGAGCGGCCGATCAGGGGCACCGTGAGGCGCAATCCAACCTTGCCGAAATGTATGCAATCGGCGTGATCGTCCGAAAGAACTTGGTCGAGGCTGACAAATGGTTCACCTTGTCATCAGACCAGGGTTTCGGACCGGCGACCCGGCGTATGAGGGAAGTGGAAGAAACGATGACGCCGCAGCAGATTGAACAGGCGAAAGCGTTGGCAAGGGAATGGAAGCCGAAAATAGAAACGCCGCAGGCTCAGTCGACGCCATCTGTGCCTGGGCCGTCAACCGCAGCCGCAGCAACGCCCGCTTCGGCATCAGCATCGAAATGAAAGCGGGCGGCAGCGGGGAACGCTATTCCCTGCTGCCGTAGGGTGGTTCAGACAGCGTTCGCGCCCGTTTCGCCAGTACGGATGCGGATGACCTGTCCGACATCGTGCACGAAGATCTTGCCGTCGCCAATTTTGCCGGTGCGTGCCGAATTGGTGATCGCCTCAATGGCGTGTTCGGTGATTTGATCGTCCACGACCACTTCAATCTTGACCTTCGGCAAAAAGTCGACTACGTATTCGGCGCCGCGATACAGTTCCGTATGTCCTTTTTGTCGGCCAAACCCTTTTACTTCGGTCACGGTCAGGCCGGTAATGCCGACTAGCGACAACGCTTCGCGAACTTCGTCGAGCTTGAATGGTTTGATGATGGCGGTAATTTGCTTCATGAGTGCTCCTATCGATCGGATGCTGGATTCTAGAACAATTCTGGTGGCTATTCACTAAATTTTGACGTAATCGGGTAACGCCAGTCGCGTCCGAAGGCGCGGTGCGTGACACGGATGCCGATGGGTGCCTGGCGGCGCTTGTATTCGTTGATGCGGATCAGGCGGGTAATCCGTTGTACATCTGCCTCGGCGTAACCAGCGGCAACGATTTCAGCGACGCTGTGGTTTTCCTCCATGTACAGTTGCATGATCGGGTCGAGGATTTCATACGGTGGCAGTGAATCCTGATCGGTCTGGTTGGGTTTCAATTCGGCGGAGGGCGCGCGGGTCAGGATGCGTGTCGGAATGATGTCCGACAGTGAGTTCCGGTAATAACACAGCCGGTACAGAAAGGTTTTCGCAATGTCCTTGACCACCGCGAAACCGCCTGCCATGTCACCGTACAACGTGCAATAGCCGACCGCCATTTCGCTTTTGTTGCCGGTCGTAAGCACGATCGAACCATGCTTGTTCGATAGCGCCATCAGGATGGTGCCGCGGATGCGTGCCTGGATGTTCTCTTCGGTGGTGTCTTCCGGCAGACCGGAAAATTCCTGCGACAGCGTGCCGGTGAAGGCGGCGAAGCAGTCGTTGATCGGGATTTCGTCGTAGCGCACGCCAAGGCGTTGCGCCATGTCGCGCGCATCGGTCAACGAGATGTCGGCGGTATACGGTGACGGCATCATCACCGTGCGCACCTTGTTCGCGCCGAGCGCATCGACCGCAATCGCCAGCGTCAGCGCCGAATCGACGCCGCCGGACAGGCCGACAATTACGCCGGGAAAGCCGTTTTTGCCCACATAGTCGCGCACGCCGAGCACCAGCGCGCGGTACACCATCGCCTCGATCGAACGGTCACCGTCGAACGGGTGACGGCGCGGTTCGGAGCCATCGAATTCGACGATTTGCCAGTCTTCGTCGCAATGCAGCAGTTGCGCACACAGTTCGCCCTGCCGGTTCATCACGAATGAATTGCCATCGAACACCAGCTCGTCTTGCCCGCCGACCAGGTTTGCATACACCAGCGACATGCCGTTGGGCAGTACGTTTTCGCGCATCATGTCATAGCGCACATGCTGTTTGTGCATGTGGTACGGCGAGCCGTTCAGGATCAGCAACACTTCGGCACCTGCTTCGCGCGCGCGCTTTGGCGCATGCGGGAACCAGCAATCTTCGCAGATGTTCAGGCCGAATCTCGTGCCCTTGACCTCGAACACGAACGGTTCGTCGGCCGAGGAAAAATAGCGCACTTCGTCGAATACCATGTAATTCGGCAAGTCGTGTTTGCAATAGGTGCCGATTATCTTGCCATCAACAATGACCGATGCGGCGTTGTAACGTTGTTCCTCGCGCAGGATCGGGTGGCCGACGATGACATGCAGACCTTTCAGTTCGGACAGTTCTGCGCGCAAAATTTCGAGGGTACGTATAGTCTGGTCGAAAAACGCGTTGCGCAGCAGCAGGTCTTCCGGCGGGTAGCCGGACAGCGACAGTTCCGGCGTCAACACGATATCGGCCCCCTGGGCGGCGGCACGGCGCGCGGCGGCGACGATTTTGGCCCGGTTGCCGACGAAATCGCCGACGGTGCAGTTGATCTGGGCGATGGCGACGTGGATGGTCATGGCATTTTCGGTTGGCAGAACTCAATGTGCGGATTATCGCATGCAGTGCCGGTGATAATCCATCACGTGGCGCATTGTCCCGGATTACGGTTAAAATCGTGCTTTTACACCGTCAGTCCGGCCATTTTTATGCAATACGTTTCCACCCGTGCGGGCAAAGACAGCAGTGCCGCACCACGTTCGTTTTCCGAAATCCTGCTTGAAGGGCTCGCTCCCGATGGCGGTTTGTATTTGCCGGTCGAATATCCGCCAGTGAGCGGAGCGGAGCTTGATGCATGGCGTCAGCTCTCATACGCCGACCTGGCGTTCGAGATTCTGAAAAAGTTCGCCACCGACATTCCCGAAGCCGACCTGAAGGCGCTGGCGCACAAGACCTATACGCCGGAAACCTATCGCAATGCGCGCCAGCCGCAAGATGCGCAGCAGATCACGCCGCTGTATCCGCTGGAAAGTGCAGGCGGCAAGACGCTGATTCTGCAGGCGCTGTCGAATGGGCCGACGCTGGCGTTCAAGGACATGGCGATGCAATTGCTCGGCAACCTGTTCGAATATGCGCTGGCGAAGCAGAACGCCGAACTCAACATTTTCGGTGCGACCTCGGGCGATACCGGCAGTTCGGCCGAATACGCGATGCGCGGCAAGAAAGGCATCCGCGTGTTCATGCTGTCGCCGCATAACAAGATGAGTGCGTTCCAGACCGCGCAGATGTTCAGCTTGCCGGACCCGAATATTTTCAATATCGCGGTCGAAGGCGTGTTTGACGACTGTCAGGACATGGTCAAGGCGGCGTCGAACGATCTGGCATTCAAGACGAAGCAAAAGATCGGCACCGTGAATTCGATCAACTGGGCGCGGGTGGTCGCGCAGGTGGTGTACTACTTCCGCGGTTACCTGTCTGCGACCACATCTAACGCGCAGAAGGTATCGTTCACCGTGCCGTCCGGCAATTTCGGCAATATTTGCGCCGGCCACATCGCCAGGATGATGGGTTTGCCGATCGAAAAGCTGGTAGTTGCGACCAACGAGAACGACGTACTGGACGAATTCTTTCGCACCGGTGTGTACCGCGTGCGCAAATCGGCGGAAACCTTGCACACCAGCAGCCCGTCGATGGACATTTCCAAGGCATCGAACTTCGAACGTTTCATCTACGATCTGGTCGGGCGCGACGGCGACCGGGTGCGCGCGCTGTTCGGCAAGATTGACACCCATGGCGGCTTCGATTTGTCCGGCCAGCCGGGCAGCGACGGCGACGAATTCAAGCAAGTCGGCCGGTTCGGCTTCGAATCTGGCAAATCGGTGCATCAGGATCGCTTGCATACCATCCGCGACGTGTACCAGAAATACGGCGTGATGATCGATACCCATACCGC
>JAYFNP010000374.1:0-2049 GCA_034933385.1 Burkholderiaceae bacterium
CATCAACCCCAAACCCGTCCCATTCGCATTGTCAACTCCCGGCGTTATGCTTCGGTAAAACGGTTGCCAGATTTTCTCTATCTCCTCAGGGGCAATGAAAGTGTTGCTGTTGGTAATGGTGAAGGTATGCTGATCGCGCGCGCTGGTGATCTCCACCGTTATAGTGCTACTCTGAGGCGAATATTTCATGGCATTGGTCATGACATTGGATATCACCCGTTCCAGTAGTTCTGCGTCAGCATATACAAACGCTTCGTCGTCCGCAACGTAGTCAACCCGCATCTCTCTCTGTTCGATGGTTTGTCTAAGCCCATCATACACTTTGAAAAAAACCATCCAAAGGTCGATTTCACTCTTATGCAAAGCAAAGTATGGGGATTCCATCCTTGCAATTTCCAACATCTGTGTAATCAGATTGCCTGCTCGGTCCAGTTCATGCAAGGCAATTAAATTATATTCGACCAGTTCAGCAGGGTTGCTGGTGCTTTGAATATTGTCAATACACCCTCGCATAATGGTCAACGGCGTTTTCAGTTCATGAGAAAAAGTAGCCGACAGTTCTCTGTGACGTTTCTGCAATTCAATCTGCCGCTCATAATCCATTTGAAGCCGATCATTGATGGCATTGATTTCCATAATTCGATGCTCCAGATTGGTCGAAATGGTGTTGATGGATTGCCCCAACATGCCGATTTCATCCCGCGTTGTAATGCTAACTTTGCATTCAAAATCCTGGCGTGCAATTCTTAAGGCGACATCATTCATGGCCACCAGCGGCTTGGCGATAATCCGCGAAAAGAAATAGATGCCAAACGCAAGCAGGATCAACTCTGTGATGAACATGAATATATGGAAAGCGTTCATCATGCCATTCATGTCTTTGATGGAATACAACGATATGCTGCCAATCAAAGTCATGTTTGGTTCTGCCAAACGGACAACTCGCATAAAATACTTACCCGTTGTCATCTGGCTGTCGCGGGTATAGGACTCAGTCGCTTCCTCCAAGGCAGGTCTGCTGGAAAGGCGTTTAAATTCATCGCTGATTAAGCCTTGCTGAATAACAAGGTCCTGATTGCCCGGACGATTGATCTCTGTCACTCGCCCCTTGACAGAGATAAGAAAGGAATCGCCTCCGCGGCCGCCGCTGTTGATGATCAGGATACGCGCTGTGCGCAAGTCGGAATCATCGTAGTCATCAATGGCAGTGCCGCTTTGTTTTGCGCCATTGTCGATGTTTGAAACATCATCCGGAACATGCAATACAAAGCCATTTGGTGAGGTGTTGTCATCGTCCAACGCATCGGGAGCGTTACTTATTATCGCCGATTTGTTGGTTTCGGGCGGAATATTCCTGATCATTGCTGATATCTCTTTTAATTTGGTTTGCACCGGCGCCGATGTATCACTATTGTCGGCGATGAATGCTTCCACTCCAGCTGAAGCAGCATCGCCATCACCAAGTTGGTCGGCCATAGCTATTTGAGGGGCTTCATCAGCGGTTGCGATGTTACCTGTAGCGTTTGTAGTATGAGTAGTAGCATAAGCGTAAGTTTGTAAGGGGTTTAAGCTAGTGGTCTCCTCCGAAGGTTCGATAAAAAGGATTGTGTCAACCCCCAACAGAATGCCGTCTTTAAGTCGGTACACCTTGGAAGGCATCACAAGCGACTGATTGTCATCCACGAGATAGCCGTCGACAGATAACTCATCCCCAAGGTCAATGTTTTGCAAGGAAACACTGTCCAGATAATCCTCTACGATGGTGTATGATTTTCCGCTTTGGTCTTCCAGCATAAAGCATTGTTGGTATTGATAGATTTGCTGCCCGAAGACTTGATGGTGTTGCTGATCCTCCGCAACCATGACGAAACCACGATCCATCCCTTCGTCAATCCGATGGCGAGCCAGATCAGCATCACCATGCACGATTGCGGATTGCAATGCATCCATACTCTGCGTAAGCCGTTTGCTTTGCTCGCCCACCAGAAAAGGCTCAAACAGTAACGTTTGGAAGCCCAACTGAAATAGTAACAAGAACAGAAAGATCAA
>JAYFNP010000375.1:0-3374 GCA_034933385.1 Burkholderiaceae bacterium
CGCGCGCAGCTTCGGTACCGCGCTCGAATGTGGGGCGCATGTCGCCCGAACAGCGGCGTGCGTTGCGGCGTCAGATCAACGAAACGAACAAAGACATCCGCTACCAGCGGCGCTACTGACAAAACGTCACAAACAGTTGCCCGTGGCCTCAAGTACACGCCAAAATCGGCAGGGTATATCCCGAAAAACTGCCTTAGGGCTAGACGTTTCGCGGCACTTTTTAAATACTCACTCCAGTATATTTTTGGGCTGGCGCACCGATTGACTACCTTCGTGACCCGTCCGCAGCGCACCAACGCCGTCAGCCCGAGCGGCGGCACGGTATAATGACGAGCTCAACACTTTCCGCGAAACGTCATGCTGATTCTGCCCGGCTCCAATGCCCTGTCGTCCTTCCGCACTGAACGTCTGCTGTCTGCACTGCAGGCAGTCGATAACACTGTAACCAGCGTCAGTGGGCGCTACCTGCATTTCATCGATTCCGCGTCACAGCTGGGAAGCGAAGAGATTGCCCAATTGACTGCACTGCTGACCTACGGTGAGGCGTTCTCCGGTAACGAGGACGGTTTCGAATTCGTCGTCATCCCGCGTTTTGGCACGATTTCGCCGTGGGCATCGAAAGCGACCAACATCGCGAAAAACTGCGGCCTGACTCAGGTGCACCGCATCGAACGCGGCGTGTCATACCGCATCCGGATGAACGGCGCACATTCGCTGTCCGACGTGCAATTCAACGCGCTGGCCACCTTGCTGCATGACCGGATGACGGAGACGGTGTTGCGCCGCCCTGACGACGCGGCTGGACTGTTTATCGAACTGGCCGGCAAGCCACTGGAATCGATCGATGTCCTGCATGGCGGGCGCACAGCGCTGGAAAAAGCCAACGTCGAGTTGGGCCTGGCGTTGTCGGACGACGAGATCGATTATCTGAACGAGGCCTTCGGCAAGGCCCGGCGCAATCCGACCGATGTCGAACTGATGATGTTTGCGCAAGCCAACAGCGAACATTGCCGCCACAAGATTTTCAACGCCGACTGGACCATCGACGGCCACGGTCAGGATCGTTCGCTGTTTTCGATGATCAAGAACACGCACGAACTGAATCCGGATGGCACCATTGTCGCCTACAGTGACAACTCGTCGATCATCGAAGGTGCCGTGGTGCCGCGCTTTTATCCGCGCGACAACCATGAATATGCCGTCTCGGACGAACTGACACATATCCTGATGAAGGTCGAAACGCACAACCATCCGACTGCGATTTCGCCCTTCCCCGGCGCCTCGACTGGTGCCGGCGGCGAAATCCGCGATGAAGGCGCGACCGGACGCGGCGCAAAGCCGAAAGCCGGGCTGACGGGGTTTACCGTCTCGAACCTGATGCTGCCAGACGCGCAACAGCCGTGGGAAAACGCCGCCGATGTCACGACAGCACAAAAAGCCAACACCGACACCTATGGCAAGCCGGATCGGATTGCTTCGCCGTTGCAGATCATGCTCGACGGGCCGATTGGCGGCGCCGCATTCAACAACGAGTTCGGCCGCCCGAATCTCACCGGCTATTTCCGCACTTATGAACAGAACGTCGGCGGCACGGTACGCGGTTACCACAAGCCGATCATGATTGCCGGCGGGCTGGGCAACATCTCGGCACAGCACACACACAAACACGACCTGCCAGCTGGCAGCCTGCTGATCCAGCTCGGCGGCCCCGGCATGCGCATTGGCATGGGCGGCGGTGCCGCCTCGTCGATGGCCACCGGTGCGAACGCTGCCGACCTCGATTTCGATTCAGTACAGCGCGGCAATCCGGAGATGGAGCGACGCGCCCAGGAAGTCATCAATGCCTGCTGTGCCATGGGCGAGAATAATCCGATTTTGTCGATCCACGACGTCGGCGCCGGCGGCTTGTCGAATGCTTTCCCGGAAATCACCAACGACGCCCATCGCGGCGCGCTGTTCAACCTGCGTTGCGTGCCGCTCGAAGAATCCGGCATGGCGCCGAAGGAGATATGGAGCAACGAGTCGCAGGAACGTTATGTGCTCGGCATTGCGCCGGACAGCCTGCCGTTGTTTGCGCAACTGTGCGACCGCGAACGCTGCCCGTTCGCAGTCGTCGGCACTGCCACCGAGGAACGTCAGCTGAAGGTTACCGATCCGATGTACGACAATGCGCCGGTCGATATGCCGATGGATGTCTTGCTTGGCAAACCGCCGAAAATGCACCGCGATGTCGCGCATGTTCACAGCGATTTCCCGCCGCTGGATTTATCCGGCATTTCATTGTCGGACGCCGCCGAACGCGTATTGCACCTGCCGACGGTAGCCGACAAATCGTTTTTGATTACAATCGGCGATCGCACCGTTGGCGGTCAGACGGTACGCGATCAGATGGTCGGCCCATGGCAAGTGCCAGTCGCCGATTGCGCCGTGACCGCGATGAGTTTCGAAGGTTATCTCGGCGAAGCGATGGCGATGGGCGAACGAACGCCGCTGGCGGTGATTGATGCGGCGGCTTCCGGACGCATTGCCATCGGCGAAGCGATCACCAACATTGCGGCGGCACCGATCCGCGCCCTCTCCGACATCAAGCTGTCCGCCAACTGGATGGCGGCATGTGGCCAAGCCGGCGAGGATGCTGCGTTGTTCGATACCGTGCGCGCAGTCGGCATGGAACTGTGTCCGGCCCTTGGCATCAGCATCCCGGTCGGCAAGGATTCACTGTCGATGCGCACTACCTGGAACGACGGCCAGGATAAATCGGTCACCTCGCCGGTATCGTTGATTGTTTCGTCGTTCGCACCAGTGTCCGACATCCGTCGCGTGCTGACGCCACAACTGCGCACCGACGCTGGTGACACCACTCTGCTCCTGCTCGATCTCGGCCGCGGCCAGAACCGTCTCGGCGCTTCGGCACTGGCACAGGTAATACAGCAGCTCGGCAACGAAGTGCCTGATGTGGACAACGCGAATGATTTGAAAGCGTTTTTTGCCGCCATCCAGCAATTGAATGCTGAAGACAAGCTGCTCGCTTATCATGATCGTTCCGATGGCGGCCTGTTCGTCGCGCTGTGCGAAATGGCGTTTGCCGGCCATTGCGGCCTTAATATCGCACTGGATAGTTTAGTAGCGGACGACCGTTCCGCCAGCAACCAAAATGAGAAGGTGTTGCGTGTACTGTTCACCGAAGAGCTCGGCGCGATACTTCAGGTGCGCACGGCTGATCGCGATGCCGTGCTGGAAGTGCTGCGCAATCACCAGCTCGACAGTACCAGTCATGCCATCGGCACGGTCAATACCACTGGAACCATTACCTTCACGCAAGCCGACAAGGTACTGTACGCCGAACAGCGCGCGAAACTGCACCGCCTGTGGAG
>JAYFNP010000376.1:0-2419 GCA_034933385.1 Burkholderiaceae bacterium
TGGCATGATCTTCACGCAGCAAATCGGACGCGAGCTTGACCACTTCGTTGCCCTTGATCTCTTCGGTACCAACATTCAACAGGCCAACAGTCGGCCTTGATTTGCCCTCGGTCAGCGAAACCAACGCGGAGGCCATGCGTGCGAACTGCCGCAGGTGATCCGGGCCGCAGTCGACATTCGCGCCCAGATCAAGCATGTAGGTCGGGCCGTTCTTCTGGTTCGGAAGGATGGTGCAGATGGCTGGTCGGTCAACGCCCGGCAGCGTTTTCAGCAAATAGCGCGAAATCGCCATCAGCGCGCCGGTATTGCCCGCCGAGACGCAGGCTTGCGCCTGCCCGTCGCGCACCAACCCGATCGCCACCCGCATCGACGAATCGCGCTTGCGGCGCAAGGCGATTTCGACCGAATCGTCCATCGCAACGATTTCGGTGGCATTCTTGATTGACAAGCGCGGATGGCTGGCGGCCTTGTTCTTGACCAATTCGGCACGAATGGCTTCTTCGTTGCCAACAAGCACCAGCTCGGCATCCGGCTGGCTGTTTACGAAGGCGACAGAGGCGGAAATGGTCACGGGTATGCCGTGATCCCCGCCCATACAGTCGATAGAAATTCTGATTGTCATCGCTTTGATTCTGTGCCCCGTTCCCACCTTGACGGGCCGGATTGAACGCCGGGCAAAATTAAACGCCTCGTATGGAAACGAATAAAAAAATGGCGCCCGGTAATAAACTCAACGCGCCACTCTCAGTACAATGAAACGGATCAATCAGAACCCGATCAATCGTCGTTCTTGGTCTTGAGCACTTTCTTGCCGCGATAAAAGCCATTCGGGCTGATATGGTGAGGCAGATGCGTTTCACCGCTGGTCGGTTCGACCGACAGTTGCGGCGCAACCAATAAATCGTGCGCACGGTGCATGCCGCGCTTGGACGGGGACTTTTTATTTTGCTGAACGGCCATAATAACTCCTGAATTACAGATACATAAGTTGAGATTTTAACATACCCGCCCGGCAGTTTTTCTGCCGCAGCGAAACTTTCTTGTGCTAGGGGGACGCTGGCATCCTGCCAAAACTACCGCTTGATCCCTTTGAGGGCGGCAAACGGTGAAGGCTTACCCTCACTCAGAGCGTCCAGTGCCGATGCATCGGGGCACACCTCATGCCTGGGCGACAGCGGCAATGCCAGCAAGGCCTCATCCTCTACCAGCGTCTGAACGTCGAATTCCCGGCTGCCGACGATAACATCAATTTCGTCGTCGCCCAGCATTTCGTCGATTTCATCGGCCTCGGCTTCGTCTTTTGCCAGAACCAGCACCGATTCCGACTGGATATCGAACGAAAACGGTTTCAGACAACGCTGACAAACCAGCTGCACCGTAACTGAAACCGACAACACCAATTGCCGATGGCCCAGTTTTCCGGTACCGCCGGCCAACGACCAGCGCAAGGTGCCGGAAGCATCAGCACTTTCTTTCGCCAACCGTGGCAAATCGGCAACGGCCACCTGCCCTTCGCGGCGTTCATTTTGCCGCGCAAACTCGAATGCATCGATAATCCAGGCGCTCATCAGTCGTGGGGAACCGGAAAACCTGCGATAATAGCACAGATATTCCTTCCCTATCAAAGCCTTAGCCTATTTTTTACCCCCATGTCCCCCACCAGCCCACCGCGCCTGATCCTCGGTTCCAGTTCCGTCTACCGCAAGGAACTGCTGTCCCGCCTCGGCCTGCCATTCGACGTGGTCGTGCCAAACATCGACGAAACTCCGCTGCCGGGCGAAGCACCGGAAGCGACCGCGCTGCGTCTGGCGCAGGCCAAGGCCAAAGCGATTGCGGCGAAGTTTCCCGGCAGGCTGGTGATCGGTTCCGATCAGGTCGCGACGCTCGATGGCCGGCAGATCGGCAAGCCCGGCAACCACGAAAATGCACTGAAACAACTGCAGGCGATGCGCGGACGCCGCGTAGTTTTCCACAGCGCACTGTGCCTGCTTGACGGACGCCATTCCGGAGCTGAGGCAGTGCAACTCGAAAACGTGCAAACTTTCGTCACCTTCCGCAACCTGCCGGACGACGAACTCGACGCGTATCTGAGGATCGAACAGCCGTACGACTGCGCCGGCAGCGCCCGCAATGAAGCGCTCGGCATCGCGATTCTGGAAAAGATCGAAAGCGACGACCCGACCGCACTGACCGGCCTGCCGCTGATTGCGCTGACCACCATGTTGCGCCGCGCCGGAGTACCGTTTTTTACCCGATGAAGCCACGCCCGGCTACCGGAAAATTCGACTCCGACCCCGGTTTTTCCGCAGAATGACGGGGGTATAATCGGATTTAATGCCATACCGCCAGATGTTCTGCGGTAGCTCAAAACTACTCCACCCAGTATATTTTCAGTCCCGAAACCATGCCCGGCACCCTT
>JAYFNP010000377.1:0-2717 GCA_034933385.1 Burkholderiaceae bacterium
CAAGCTGAAATTCAGCTTGAAAAAATTCTCGGTACGCTGGCCGGACAAAAGCCGCAGGTCGCGGTCATCGATTCGATTCAGACCTTGTATTCGGATGCACTAACCTCCGCGCCCGGTTCGGTGGCGCAAGTGCGCGAATGCGCGGCGCAACTGACGCGTAGCGCGAAGCAAACTGGCATCACTGTGATTCTGGTCGGCCATGTCACCAAGGAGGGTGCGCTGGCCGGACCGCGCGTGCTGGAACACATCGTCGATACCGTGCTGTATTTCGAAGGCGATACCCATTCCAGCTTCCGGCTGGTGCGCGCCTTCAAGAATCGCTTCGGCGCAGTCAACGAACTCGGCGTGTTCGCGATGACCGAAAAGGGCTTGCGCGGCGTCTCCAACCCGTCGGCGCTGTTTTTGTCGCAGCACGGCAATCAGGTAGCCGGTTCGTGCGTAATGGTCACGCAGGAAGGCACACGGCCGCTGCTGGTCGAGATTCAGGCATTGGTCGATGCGTCGCATATGCCAAATGCGCGACGGCTCTCGGTCGGGCTGGAACAGAACCGGTTGGCAATGCTCTTGGCGGTGTTGCATCGCCACGCCGGAGTTGCCGCGTTCGATCAGGATGTGTTCATCAATGCGGTCGGCGGCGTGAAAATTACCGAGCCGGCCGCCGACCTTGCGGTGCTCTTGGCGATCCATTCGTCGATGCGCAACAAGCCGCTGCCGAAAGGACTGGTGGTGTTCGGCGAAGTCGGGCTGGCCGGCGAAATCCGACCGGCGCCGCGCGGTCAGGAGCGCCTGCGCGAAGCGGCCAAGCTTGGCTTTTCGCTGGCGATGATCCCGAAAGCGAATGCGCCAAAACAAAAAATCGCCGGCATGACGATCATTGCGGTCGAGCGGATCGACGAGGCATTCAATCGTTTACGCGAGATGCAATAATTGAGGGGTATGCGGCAGAAACAGCAAATTCGGCCAGGTGTTTTGAGGTTGTTAAAAAATACACTACCTAGTATATTTCAAGGCAATTTCAGCGTCTGACGATGCCAAAATCCGTGTAACGGCTGTGAGTACTGGTGGTTGCATCGCGGATCGACTGGTTCAGGATTTTCGATGCGTCTGGTTGCGCCAGTCTGCCCGGATATAAGTGGACGCTGGCAGCGGTATAGCCAACGCGTCGTACTTTGATGCCGGAATTCTTCAGCCGTTCGCCCATCTCGCAGTCGCCATCGCGGTATTGCATGCGTTCGTCAAAACCGTTGACCGCCAAAATGTCGGATTTCCAGCCGGAGGAATTGTGGTTGTTCCATTTATTCTTCGTTCGCACGGCGAAATCGAGGAATTTGGCCCACCAGCCCGTCGCCAACAGCCGCATCTTGTTTGAATGATCCGGGTAACCGTGCGTGGTCAGCCAGAAAATATCGAATGCATCACCTGACGTGACCTGCTCCTTGTTGACTTGCACGCTGCAGCATTTCGGCAGTTTGGCAAAGTCGCCGGACAGGAAGTAGCCTTGCTTGGCTCTGGTTTCATGTGCCAGCACAAAATCGCGGCGCGGTATGCAGTCGCCCTCGGTGAAAATCAGGTAGTCGCCAGACGAACGCAGCACCGCCTTGTTGAGGATGATGGCTTTTTGGCAACCCTGGTCTTCGTGCCAGACATGTTCGATATTCAGGATGTTGTTTCGTCTGACGCTCTCGATCAGGTCGGCGGTTTCACTGGTTGAACCATCGTCCGCCAGAACGATCTGATAGTTGCGGAAATCCTGGTTTTCAAATCCCCAGAGCACTTTTTCCAGCCATTCCGGCGAATTGTAGGTACTGATGATGACGGAAACGGGAAAGGACATGTCGCTATCTCCATGTAAAGACGCACGAGAACATTCTCATGCGCGCAGACATGTTGGTCGTTGAAATAACGCGGTAAGCAACGGCCGAGGGACTGCCTACGATTTGTGTTTGAAACACATGTGATGGAAATAGTGGGCGTATCGCCAAAAACACGTCGATGATTCGGCAAACATGATGAGGATTTTGAAACCCACTTGGCAACCTTAACACATAAGCTTCCTGGACGCAGTACTTCAGATCAAACCGAACCACCCCAGCAATGCTCCGATGGCCAGCAGCCAAAGCAGATGCAGCCGCGTGCGCCAGACGAAGAGCATGACAATGCCGCTCAATGCCCAAAACGGCCAGTCTATCGGCAGATTGTCATGCGAAGCGGCGATAATCCAGGCGGAAGCAACCAGCAAAGCGGAAACGATCGGGATCATCCCCTGGCGGAAGGCGCGTACGCTTTGGCGCTCGCGGTTGGTTTGGAGCCAGCGTGACGCATAAAAAGTGAGCGTGGCCGTCGGCAGCATCATGCCGGCCATGATCGCGGCCACGCCGATCAAGCCATTGACCATCGAGCCGGTTTGCAGGCCGAAGGTCCAGCCGAAAATGGCGATCATCAGCACGTTCGGGCCGGGCGAAGCCTGGGCAATGACAATGGAAGCGTTGAACTGGGTATCAGTCAGCCAGTCGTGCTGGGTGACAATATATTGGTGCATCGCCGGCATGATGGTGATGCCGCCGCCGACCGACAGCAGCGACAGCATGGCCGTGTGCAGGAACAGTTCCAGCCAGTCATGCCAGTTCATGGAAAGCAGGGCGGCCCCTGTCATCGTCTGAGTCTCCTGTAAGTCAGGCCGCAGGCGATGCCGCCCAGTCCCAGAACGATGTAGCCCA
>JAYFNP010000378.1:0-3673 GCA_034933385.1 Burkholderiaceae bacterium
CGCAAAGCCAATCGCGGTCATGATCAAAAACCGCGTCCAGGCCGGCTCGCCGCCCGGCGAAAAACAGAACACCAAGCCGAGCGCCACCATCGCCAGCGCCAGCACCAGATTGACAATATGCTGGCCCTTGAACACGACCGGCGCGCCCTGGAACAGACGGAACTTGTAGCCGCCAGACAGCTTGCCAAAGGCAATCACCGAACCGGAGAACGTGATTGCGCCGACAAAAGTACCGATAAACAGTTCGATGCGATTGCCGAACGGGATCGGTTGGCCGTGGCCGGTAATCTGGAACGCAAACGGTTCGGCCACCACGGCAATCGCAATGAACACCGCCGACAAACCGATCAGCGAGTGCATCGCCGCCACCAGTTCCGGCATCTTGGTCATTTCGACCCGTTTGGCAAGGATCGCGCCAATGATGCCGCCGACCGCCACGCCGCCAATCAGCAAACCGTAACCCAGTGCGCCTGAACCCAGATAATCAGATTTGAGCTTGACGATCAGTGCAATCGTCGTAACCACCGCAATCGCCATACCGATCATGCCGAACGCATTGCCGCGGCGAGCCGAGGACGGATGCGACAAACCTTTCAGGGCCTGGATGAAGCAAACCGATGCGACCAGATAGAGCAATACCACCAAATTCATGCTCATCATTTGCTCCCCTTCGACGCTGCTTTCGGTTCTTTCTTCTTGAACATTTCAAGCATGCGCTGGGTCACCAGAAAACCGCCAAACACGTTGACTGCCGCCAACGCGACTGCCAGTGTGCCCATCACTTGGGCGACCAGCCCTTCGGTCATGCCGGCGGCGATCATCGCACCGACGATGATGATCGCCGATACCGCATTGGTGACCGCCATCAGCGGCGTATGCAAGGCTGGAGTGACGTTCCAGACGACGTGATAGCCGACGTAAATCGCCAGCACGAAAATGATGATGTTGGTAAGCGTTACCGATACTTCCATGGGCGCTCCTTTACTCTTTCATGCCGGTCATATGGTTCTGTCGGTCGACAAAGACGATCTTCGGCTGATAGGTGCTGATTTCTTCGTCAGTCATCGGCCCGTAAGTACAAATGATCAGCAGGTCGCCCAGATGCGCACACCGTGCAGCCGCGCCATTCAGCGAAATTTCGCCGCTGCCGCGTTTGCCGGAAATCGCGTAGGTCGAGAAACGTTCTCCGTTCTGGACGTTGTAGATTTCGATTTTTTCGTTGACACGGATATCGGCTGCATCCAGCAAATCCTGGTCAATGCCGCACGAACCTTCGTAATCCAGATCACACTGGGTCACGGTTGCACGGTGAATTTTTGCTCGCAGCATGATTCGTTGCATGTCGTTCTCCTATTTGCGGAAGATTTCGCCACCGGCACACATGCGCGTCGCGGCAACGATTTCATCATCGAGGTTGATGGCCAGATTGCCATCCTTATCGACAATAAGTTTAAGGAAATCCAGCAGATTGCGTGCATACAGCGCCGAGGCATCGGCCGCGACCAGCGCCGCCAGATTCGGTTCGCCGATGATATGCACACCGTACTTTGTGACCGTCTTGCCCAGTTCGCTTAACGGACAATTGCCCCCCTGTTCGACCGCCATGTCGACGATCACCGATCCCGGCTTCATCACCTTGACAGTTTCTTCGGAAATCAGCACCGGCGCCTTGCGACCCGGAATCAGTGCTGTAGTGATGATGATGTCAGCCAGCTTGGCACGTTCGTGCACCAGCGCCGCCTGACGTTGCATCCACGAAGCCGGCATCGGGCGCGCATAACCGCCGACGCCCTGCGCGATTTCGCGTTCTTCGTCGGTTTCATAGGGCACGTCGATGAATTTCGCTCCCAGCGATTCGACCTGTTCCTTGACCGGCGGACGCACGTCGGACGCTTCGATCACTGCGCCGAGACGCTTGGCGGTCGCAATCGCCTGCAAACCGGCCACGCCAACGCCCATGATCAGCACGCGCGCCGCCTTGACGGTACCGGCGGCAGTCATCAGCATCGGCATGAAGCGCTGATAAGTATTCGCCGCCAGCATCACCGCCTTGTAACCGGCGATATTCGCCTGCGACGACAACACGTCCAGCGACTGCGCGCGCGAAATGCGCGGCGCCGCTTCCAGCGAGAAAGCGGTGAAACCGGCTTCGGCCATGAACTTGATGTTGTCCGCGTCGAACGGGTTGAGCATGCCGATCAGCACGCTGCCCGGTTTGATCTGCGCACGTTCTTGCTGGTCGGGCGCACGCACCTTGAGGACCATTTCACAACCGAAGGCATCGGCGGCAGAACCAATTTGTGCGCCCGCATCGCGAAAAGCCTCGTCGGTGACGCTGGCATGGATGCCGGCGCCGGACTGTACGACCACCTGGTGCTTCGCGGCAACCAGCTTCTTGACCGTTTCCGGTGTCGCTGCGACGCGCGTTTCGCCCGGTCGGGTCTCGGCGGGGATGCCGATTTTCATAGGGTCCTCCGTCAATTACAAAAGCAATATTTTACAAAAGCCTTAAATGGTACACTGAAATTGTAAATTGCACAGCAAATATAAAATTCTAAAAATCCCCCGAAAATAATGTATTTTCAGCAACCTTGTTCGGCTACGCAACGCGCCCCGCTCACGGCCTCGGAGGAGTGTTGCGCTGGTTTCGGCGGAACACTATAAAATAGCGCCGATATTCATTTTTTGCACTGCATGTTACAAGTATGGAAACCGGCGGTCGTGGTAGCCGCCATCATTGAACGGGCAGGCCGTTTCCTGCTGGTCGAAGAAGATACCGAAGACGGCATCCGCTACAACCAGCCAGCCGGCCATCTGGAACCGGGCGAGTCGCTGGAACAGGCGGTGGTGCGCGAAACGCTGGAAGAAACCGCGCACGACTTCACGCCGACCGCGCTAGTCGGCACCTATCTGATGCGTTTCCAGAATCCGCAAGGTGATTTGCTCAGCACGTTCATCCGCTTTGCCTTTGCCGGCGAACTCGGCTTGCAGCATGACCGGCCGCTGGACGACGGCATCCGCCGCACCGTCTGGATGACGCGCGATGAACTGGCTGCCTGCCGCAAGCTGCACCGCAGCCCGCTGACTTTGCAATGCATCGACGATTATTTGCGTGGGCAGCGTGCGCCGCTGTCGCTGCTGTTTACACAAACTGCCATTCGGGGAAACATTGATGAGTAAGAAAAGGGTCGTGATCGGCATGTCCGGCGGCGTCGATTCGTCGGTGTCCGCCTGGCTGCTGAAAGAACAGGGTTACGAAGTCATCGGCCTGTTCATGAAGAATTGGGAAGACGACGACGACAACGATTACTGCTCGGCGCGCTCCGACTGGATCGACGCGGTCAGCGTCGCTGACGTGGTCGGCGTCGACATCGAAGCAGTCAACTTTGCCGCCGAATACAAGGATCGCGTGTTCGCTGAATTCCTGCGCGAGTACCAAGCGGGCCGCACGCCCAATCCGGACGTGCTGTGCAATGCCGAAATCAAGTTCAAGGCATTTCTCGATCATGCGATGCGCCTCGGTGCCGATCTGATCGCGACCGGCCACTATGCACGGGTACGCGAAAACGACGGCCGCTTCGAATTGCTGAAAGCGCTGGACGCCAGCAAGGACCAGAGTTATTTCCTGCACCGGCTGAATCAACAGCAACTGTCGAAAACGCTGTTCCCGCTC
>JAYFNP010000379.1:0-4155 GCA_034933385.1 Burkholderiaceae bacterium
AACCGGCTGCGCGCATACATTTCCGCCGCCTCGAATCCTGCCGCGTCGATCCGGCCGCCAGGAAAATAAGTCATGCTTTGCTGCACCGTGCCGATGCCGATCGATTCGGCGCGCTCGATTTCCTTGCCGCGCCCGAGAATCAGCTCGGTCGAACCGCCGCCGATATCGATCACCAGCCGCCGTTCGCCCGGCGTCGCCAGCTGGTTGGCGATGCCCAGGTAAATCAGCCGCGCTTCTTCTTCACCGGAAATGATTTCGATCGGGTAACCCAGCGCCTTTTCGGCCGCGGGTAAAAAATCGGCCGCGTTCTGGGCGATGCGCAGCGTATTGGTGGCCACCGCGCGCACCGCATCCAGCGGGTACTGCTGCAACACCTCGCCCAGCCGCTCCAAGGCGGCGGTCGCGCGCTCCATCGCGGCGGATGTCAGGAAACCGTTCTGATCCAGCCCGGCGGCCAGCCGGGTCGGTTCGCGCGCACTGGCGACGACCGCGACCGCTTCGCCATCATGCCGGCCAATGTGCAGGCGGAAGCTATTCGACCCCAAATCAACCGCGGCCAGCATTCGCGCCTCCGTTTACCCTGCCATCCGACGCCAACAGACCGGCCGGCCCTGATTTCCCATCCATTTTCCGCAAGAAAATACCCCCTGCTGTATTTAAATAATACCGCGAAAGTACTGGCCGCACTGCTTATTTTTCGATCATACTCCCGGATTTTCGCCAGATGACCGCGTCAGGCAGACCACCAGCGCCACAGTACAACCGCCCAGGTCGCACCGGCGAGCAGCAGCGACAGCAGCACCGCCGCGCTGCCGAAATCCTTCGCGTTTTTCGACAACGGGTGACGCTCCAGCGAAATGCGGTCGACCACCGCCTCCACCGCCGAATTCAGCAGTTCAACGATCAACACCAGCACCATAACGCCGATCAGCAACAGTTTTTCCAGCGCCCCCAGCGGCAATACCAGCGCGACAACCGTCGCCAGTACCACCAGCAGCAATTCCTGGCGAAAGGCGTGTTCGTTTTGCCAGGCCGATTTCAAGCCGTCCAGCGAATAAAACAGCGCGGCAAAAATGCGCCGCAAGCCGCTGGTACTTTTGAATTCGCTGACCGGTTGCGGCTGTTCGTTGAGGTTTTCGGACATGGATCTGGAGTGGTTGGCGTGTGCAGCCTGCATTATGAACGCGGATCAAAAAATCCGCCATGCCACAACAAAAATCAGCTGGCTCAATTTCGCATTGTGGTATAACAAACCGATAACGGACACGCCCATGAATACGACCGCCACGGATAAAATTTCGATTCAGGTCATCGAACGGATGACCTCGTTGCTGGATATCCTCGCCAGCAGCGCCGAACCGCTCGGCCTGAAAGAGCTCGCCCTCCGATCCGGCCTGCATCCGTCAACGGCGCACCGCATCCTGAACGACATGGTGGCCAAACGTTTGGCCGGCCGCGACGAAAGCGGCAATTACCAGCTCGGGCTGCGTCTGCTGGAACTCGGCAATCTGGTCAAAGATCGCCTGAATATCCGCAGCATCGCGGCCAATCTGATGAGCGAACTGCATCGCAAAACTCACCAGGCGATCAACCTGTCCATCCGTCAAGACGACGAAATCGTGTATATCGATCGCACTTATTCCGAAGGCTCCGGCATGCAGGTGGTGCGCGCGATCGGCGGGCATGTGCCGCTGCACCTGTCATCCACCGGCAAACTGTTTTTGTCGGTCGATACGCCTGAGGCAGTACGCGCCTATGCCGCCCGCACCAAGCTGAAGGGCAATACCCGCAACTCGATCACCGAACTGGCCAAACTGGAACAGGAATTGCGCCGCGTGCGCGCCAACGGCATCGCACGCGACAATGAAGAGCTGGAACTGGGGGTACGCTGCATTGCGGCCGCCATCCGCGACGATTCGGGCGCACTGGTCGCCGGGCTATCGATTTCCGCACCGGCCGACCGTTTGCAGGAAGAATGGCTGGACGATCTGGCCGCCGCCGCCGGGAAAATTTCCGCCGCGCTAGGCTATACCGCCGATTGAAGGCTCAGGTGCCGTTCGATCAGCTTTGCGGAATGGCCTGGCTGTGTTCGCGAGCGCCATTGCCGGCCAGCCATTTGCGTACGCGCGTCGCATCGCCCAGGCGCGAATGCTTGCCTTTCGAATCAAGGAACACCATCACGATCGGACGCCCCTGCACCTTGGCCTGCATCACCAGACAACGTCCGGCTTCGGCGATATAACCGGTCTTTTGCAGCGTGATATCCCATGCCGGGTTTTTCACCAGCTGGTTGGTGCTCGCATACTGGAGGATGTGCCCACCGGTATCGACCACGTGCTTGGTGTCGGTCGAATACTGACGCAACAACGGCTGGCGCGAGGCGACCACCACCAGCTTGGCCAAATCGCTGGCGCTGGCCACATTGTGGCTGGACAAGCCGCTGGTGTCCGCATAATGCGTATGGGTCATGCCCAGTGCCCTTGCCTTGGCATTCATCGCCGCCACGCAAGCTGCCGTGCCGCCGGGATAATTGCGCCCCAACGCCGATGCGGCGCGATTTTCGGAACTCATCAGCGCGATATGCATCAAATCGTCGCGCGTCAGACGCGAGCCGATGCGCAAACGCGAAGTGGTATTCTTTTCGTGGTCGATGTCAGCCGTGGTGATGTCCAGCACTTCGCGCATGTTCTGGTTCGCTTCCAGCACCACCAGCGAAGTCATCAACTTGGTAATCGAGGCAATCGGCAACGCGACATCGGCGTTCTTGGCCAGAAGCACACGCGAACTGGCCTGGTCGAGCACCAGCGCAACGTTGGATTTGAGTTCCAGCGGATCGCGCGTGCGATTCAGGCCGGCCATATCGCCGGCACTCGCGGCTGCCACCGGAGCAGCGGCTCTGGCGGCGACACGCCGATGCACCACCTTGCGCCGGCCGTTGACGACGACAACCTTTTTCACCAGTTTGCCGCGAGCCTGCGGTTCATCTTTTGCCTGGCGGTCTGCGGTGCGACCACGTTTTCCGGCAGCAGCTTGGCGCCTGGAGGCGGCTTTGCCTTTGGCTTTTTGTTTGGGGGTAGCGTCTTCCTTAGCCGATTTCGCCTTGTGTTTGCTTGCGGCAGACTTCTTCCCAGCCTTTTTCGTCGTCTGGGACGCTGGCTTGTCCGGCGCGGCGGCATACGCCTGCGTTACCATGGAAAAACCAAACAAAATCGAAAAAACAGCTCCGCACAAAGCCTTCAACATCGGCACCCCTCCCCTTGGTTCAAACACAGGCAGAATGGCGACAGTCTAGCAAAATACCCAAAAAACGCAAGCAAATTATATACTTAGCGTAGGCATTTAAACAACTTTCTGCTGCCGCCCTGCGTTTTGTCAAGGCTTACATCTTGTCCATCAACTCGACCTCTTCCTCGGTCAAGCAAAACATGTCATACACTTCAGCGTCGATCTGGCGCTCGGCGCGTTCGAGATCGAGGTTCATCCGGCTCAACTGATATTTCCCTTCGTCGAGGAAATGTTCCCACGCCTGCACCATGTCCTCGGGAACATCGTGCCCGAAATGCTGGCGCACTGCTTCGCGGAAACTGATGATGTCCAGCATGTGCCAGTTGTCGAGCTGCTGACTCAGTGCCATGGTCTTATCTTTCGGCCCAAGATTCGTCTGGATCTCGCCGCAGATGTACTCCCGGAAATCCTTGCGTTCCATCGACAGCTTCATGCAAAACTCGGAGTTCTGTCCGATAAATCCGCGCTGTTCAACCGTCGGCAACGGGAAAGGCAGCGATTCGATCTGCGCGATCTGGACATGGCCTGCCTCCTGACCCGGTTCCGGCGTGCCCAGCATCAACAGCCGGTACAGTTTCGAATTCAGCGAGCCCATCAGGAAATAATCTTCGATCGGAATCACATACCCCTCGGCGGACACATGGGCGCCGCTGCGATCGAGCGAAAATTTGGGCCGTCCGGCGCCATGCATGCAGACGATCTTCGGCTTCATCGCCAGTTTGGCATGTTCGGTATGCTCTGGCTGCGATTCGAACCACTTCTGTGGCGTGGTGCGCTGCTCAAGCTGAGCGCGAAACGGGGCGAGATGCTGCTTGACCGTCGGCATCTGTTCGATATCCGTGGTTCCAGTCGGAATGTGCAGCACCCATT
>JAYFNP010000380.1:0-6382 GCA_034933385.1 Burkholderiaceae bacterium
CAAGATGTTTTCAGGCATTCCCTGCCCTTCAAGGAAGGAGTTGAGGTAACTCTTTGAACCATTCTTGACGGTATAGCTCGCGCCCAGCTGGATACCGTTCAAATTCGGGCTGTCGTAACGAACCGTATTGCTGATGCGCCCTTCGAGATTGTCGCCACGCAAATGTGTCTTGAACATGCTGCCCACGCCATATTGCTCGAACGGGTCGATCTTCCGGAAAGTTTCAGTCGACAATTCGTTGACCCGCCCGAAACGCACCTGGCCGAAGCTGCCTTGCAGCCCGACATTCGATGCGCCTTCGAAAATCTGGTTCGCCGTCTCTTTGCCGTTATACAGCTTAAAGCGATGCTCCAGTTGAAAGGTCGCCTTCAGCCCGTTGCCGAGATCTTCATAGCCTTGGAAACCCAGACGATTATCGTATTTGTCATCCATCGCCGTTTTGGTTCCGGTCGACTTGGCGTACCCGATATCGACTGCACCATAAATGGTCGTGTTCGACTGAGCATGTGCCAGGCCAACCGCACTCAATGCTGCAACTGCAAGAAGCGTTTTTTTCATTTTTTTCAGGCGTTGGAACGTCTGCCGTAGAGTTAATGGAAGAACTTCGATGGTTGATTCACTTCCCGATGCAAAAGCGCGAGAAAATCATCCCGAGCAAATCGTCGGACGATACCGCGCCGGTGATGCTGCCGAGCTGTTCCTGCATCAGCCGCAATTCCTCCGCAAACAAATCGAGCGACTGATCATTTTCGGCCGCGCGCTGCATCGCGAAATCCAGATGGTCGTGCGCATTCTTCAGCGCAATCAGGTGCCGTTCGCGCGCCAGATACAGCGATTCGCCGCTCGGCTGCCAGCCGGCAATGCGCAACAGTTCGGCACGCAGCAGGTCAATGCCGGTCTTTTCGAACGACGACAGATAGACGCTGGAAATGCCATCCATCACATCGACCGCCGGTTTGTGACCGGACAGATCGATCTTGTTCCAGACGCGGATCACCGGCACGCCTTCCGGAAAGCCGGACGCGACTTCTTCGTCGATGCGGGTCGGACCACGATCGGCATCTAGCAAATGCAGAATCACGTCGGCATGGCCGACTTCATTCCAGGCACGCTCGATGCCGATGCGCTCGACTTCGTCGCCGGCATCGTCGCTCGGCCGGAGGCCGGCGGTATCGATCAGGTTCACCGGCACGCCTTCGATCTGGATCGTTTCGGTGACCTTGTCACGCGTCGTGCCGGCAATCGGCGTGACGATGGCAATCTCGGCACCGGCCAGCGCATTCAGCAATGACGATTTACCGACATTCGGCGGACCGGCCAGCACCACATTCAACCCCTCGCGCAGCAAGGCGCCCTGCGCAGCCTGGATGAACACTTCGTCCAGCGCAGCCTGGATGTCTGTCAGTTGCTGGCTCGCGTTGGTTTTCTGGAAAAAATCGATCGCTTCTTCGGGAAAATCCAGCGTCGCTTCGACCAGCATCCGCAAGTGGGTGATTTGCGCGACCAGTTCGTGTATCGATTTCGAGAACACGCCCGATAGCGAACGCGATGCCGAACGCGCTGCCGCCTCAGTGGAAGCATCGATCAAATCGGCGACCGCTTCGGCCTGCGCCAGGTCAAGCTTGTCGTTCAAGAAAGCGCGCCGCGTGAATTCGCCCGGCTCTGCCAGCCGCAAGCCGATTTCCTGCCCCGCTTCGAGGCAGCGCGTCTGCAACATCTGCAGCACGATCGGTCCGCCGTGACCCTGCAGTTCGAGCACGTCTTCGCCGGTGTACGAATGCGGTGCCTGGAAGTAAATCGCCAGACCCTTATCGATCAGGCTGCCATCCGCATTCTTGAATGGCAGATAACTGGCATGGCGTGGCGGCAAGGCCGGCTTGCCAAACAGTGTCTGGAGCAGCGGCGCAAGACTTTTGCCGGAAATGCGGATCACGCCGACGCCGCCGCGTCCTGCGGGGGTGGCAATGGCAACTATCGGGGAAGAATCGAATTTAGTCATTGAAATTCTATGTTCATTCAAATCATGCCGTGGGTACGGCGTTTCAGCTGTTCAGCCATAACAGATTGTAAGCGATACCGAGGGAATTATTCCCTTCCTTTGACGATATCCGGCTCAAAAAAGCACCATTTGATCTGCGGCCAGCGCGCCTGCAAACTGTCTTCGACGAGGTTGATCGCATCGATCAGCGCCATGTCCGACGGCTGCGGTGCCATTTTCGCCTGTACTGCCACCATCAGCTGTTCGCCCCATTGCAACGTGATCAGGTTGAGCACGGATTCAACCTGTTCCTGCGCTTCGATATGCGCCTTGATTGCCGCCTGCTGCTCCGGATCGGCGGATTCGCCGGTGATCATCGCCTTGACTTCGCGCGTAATGAAAAACGCAACCACCATCAGCAAGGCACCGACTGAAATCGAACCGAGCGCATCCCAGACCGGATTGCCGGTCACCATCGTCAGCACGACCGCAACGAAAGCAATCGCCAGCCCCAGCAGCGCGGCGATGTCTTCGCCGGCGACCACCATCAATTCTGACTGCCGGGTTTCGCGGAACCAGCGGAAAAACGGCTTGCCTTTGGCGATCCGACGGATTTCCTTCATCGCGCCGAACAGCGATGTCGCTTCCAGCACCACGGCGACACCCAGCACGATCATCGCGACGGCGGCGTTTTGCATTGGTTCCGGATGCTGGAGATGGGCGATGCCTTCCATCACTGAAAACGCGCCGCCCATGAAAAATAGCAACAGCGCCACCATCATCGCCCAGAAATACACGACACGGCCATAGCCCATCGGATGCGAGCGATCCGGCGGCTGTCTCGATTCGCGCAGGCCGAGCAGCAGGAAAATCTGGTTGGCGCAGTCCGCCAGCGAATGGATCGCCTCGGCCATCAGCGTGTTCGAGCCGGTATACAGCGCCGCCGCAAATTTGCAGACCGCGATACCGCCGTTGGCGCCAAGCGCATACAAAATAGCCCTGATCGAGCCGTGCGTAGGTGATGACATGGGAATCCGTCCGAAAACCTAACAATATCGGCTGAAGAGGCAATGCGCAAGCCAGCTAGCCATGCCATCGGCCCTGCGCTGACGCAGATCAAACATGCCGTGGGCAAAAAAAATGCCGGCAACGGCGCTTCGTGGAATAATGGCGTTTCCGACGAATGCGCGCTCGGGGATTTTCGATATTGGATGGATAAGGCAATGAACAGATTCGACAAAACAGGCAACAAGGCTTCGGCCAGCACCGCCATCGTCACCAGAAAAACCTTCGATGAAGTGATGGTGCCGACCTACGCACCCAGCCAGATCATCCCGGTGCGCGGCTCCGGCCTGGACGTCTGGGACCAGGAAGGCCGGCATTTTCTCGATTTCACCGCCGGCATCGCGGTCACCAGCCTCGGCCATACCAATCCGGTGCTGGTCGATGCGTTGTGCACGCAAGCGCGAACGTTGTGGCACGCCTGTAACGTGTATACCAACGAGCCGGTGTTGCGGCTGGCACAGGCAATCACCCAGGCGACTTTCGCCGACCGTGCGTTCTTTTGCAATTCCGGCGCCGAAGCGAACGAGGCCGCGTTCAAGCTGGCGCGCCGCTATGCCAGCGTCAAGTTCGGGCCGCACAAGTCGCGCATCATTTCCTGCCTGAATTCGTTCCACGGCCGCACGCTGTTCACCGTGTCGGTCGGCGGCCAGCCGAAATACACCGAAGGCTACGCGCCGCTGCCGGAAGACATCGACCATGTGCCCTACAACGACATCGAAGCGGCGCGCGCCGCGATCACCGACGACGTGTGCGCGTTCGTGGTCGAACCGATCCAGGGCGAAGGCGGCGTAATTCCGGCATCACCGGAATACCTGCAAGCCTTGCGCAAAGTCTGCGATGAAAAGAAGGCGCTGCTGATTTTCGACGAAGTCCAGACTGGCGTCGGCCGCACCGGCACGCTGTACGCCTATATGGGCTATGGCGTAACGCCGGACATCCTGACTTCGGCCAAGGCGCTGGGCAACGGCTACCCGATCGGCGCGATGCTGACCACGAATGAAATTGCGCAGACGTTTACTCCTGGCACCCACGGCACGACCTACGGCGGCAATCCGCTGGCAGCGACCATCGGGCTGAAAGTGCTGGGAATCATCAACACACCGGACTTCCTGGCACGCGTCAACCATGCATCGGAACAATTGCAGAAAACGCTGCGCGAGATCATCGCCGATTTCCCGCAAGTGTTTGCCGAGGTACGCGGCAAGGGCCTGCTGCTCGGACTGGTGCTGGCGGCACAATTTCACGGCCGGTCGAAGGACATCGTCGCGGCTGCCGAAGCACAAGGACTGATGTTGCTGGTAGCGGGCATGAATGTGGTGCGAATCGTGCCAGCGCTGATCGTGTCGGACAAGCAAATCATTGAAGCGGGGCAATTGTTGCGCCGGGCGGTCGAGGCGCTGCTAAAGATGGATGCGGAAATTTAAGTCAGCCTCTGCGTCAGACCAGGCGGCGCATTTTCGCCGCCTTTTTTCTTCGGTTTTCATGTCTTTTCCCAGGGTATATAGTAAAAATACCCATCCAGGCCACGATTTCTGCGGAGCTTTTTAGATACTGGTGCGGGTATTTTTTGGTGCCGGTCACCGGCCTGGCACCACTTTTGCCGCTGCGGCGCGCGTAATGGCGACATAGCGTGCCAGCGTGCGCTGCCGCGCCGCCTCGTGTTGCACCACTGGCCGCGGGTAATTGCCACCCAGTTCGACGCCGGCACGGCGCAAGGTTTCCGCTGGCGCCAGCCACGGCGCATGAATCGTCTTGCTGTCGAGCCGCGCCAGTTGCGGCAGGAAGCGACGGATGAACACCCCGTCCGGATCGAACTTTTCCGATTGGGTGACTGGATTGAAGATCCGGAAATACGGTTGCGCGTCACAACCGGTCGAGGCAGCCCATTGCCAGCCGCCGTTGTTCGCCGCCAGATCGAAATCGTCGAGCCGTTGCGCGAAATACGCCTCACCGCGGCGCCAGTCGATGCCCAGATCCTTGACCAGAAAACTGGCGGCGACCATCCGCAGCCGATTGTGCATGAAACCGGTGCGGTTGAGCTGCGCCATCGCCGCGTCGACCAGCGGATAGCCGGTCTGGCCGGCACACCAGGCATCGAACAGCTGGTCGGCTTGCTCGTCCTCTTCCCAGGCAACAGCATCAAAGGCCGGCTTGAACGCCTGGCTGACAACTTGCGGGTGGCAATCCAGAATCATGAAATAGAAATCGCGCCAGATCAGTTCCGCCAGCCAGGTGGCCGCACCGCCACTGCCATGACCGGCGCGAATCGCATCGTATGCGCGCTGAGCCAGCGTACGGATCGAGACCGTGCCGAAGCGCAGATGCACCGATAGTCGCGAAGTCGCTTCGAGCGCCGGAAAATCGCGCGCCCGCTCGTATTCCCCGATCCGCTGCGCGCAAAAGTCATCGAACAGCCGGGCGCCGCCGGACATGCCCGGCGGCACGCCGAGCAGCACCGGTTCGATCGGCATGAAACCGAGCGTGGTCAGCGCCGGTATGCCGACATCGAGTGCAGCTGGCGGTGGTGCCAGCCGCGACGCAAATGGCTCAACCGGATGCGGCGCGAGCGCCGATCCGTCGGCTTCGAGCCGTGCCAGCCAGGCGCGTTTGTACGGCGTAAACACCGAATATGGCTGGCCGGATTGGGTCAGGATCTCGTCGGTATCGAAAATCGCCTGATCCTTGAACGCGTGCCAATGCCGGCCCGCCTGCGCCAGCGCAGCCGCCACTTGTGCATCGCGCACTTTCGCCTGCGGTTCGTAATCGCGGTTGGCCAGGACCGCATCCACGTTCAGTTTAGCCGCCAGTGCCGGAATCGCCTCGACCGCACGCGCATGAAGCACGATCAGTCCGCCGCCTTGCGTGCGCAGCGCCTGATCCAGCTCGAGCAGCGCTGCATGGATATAGGCCAGCCGCTGATCGACCGTAAGCCGGTCGCGCCGCAGTGGCTCGAGAATGTCGGTATCGAATACGAATGCGCCATACACTTGGCGGCTGTGCGCCAGCGCCTGGCTGAGCGCGGCGTGATCGAAATCGCGCAGGTCGCGCCGGAACCAGACCAAGGTACTGTCCCATCGTGGCATCGCATCCCCGCAAGCTGGTTGTGTCAGTTCGCATTGTGCAACAAAAAACCCGCCACATGGGCGGGTTTTGGTGTGGCGGCAGTAAGACTTATTTGATCTTGGCTGCGGTAGCGACGGCCTGTTTCTTGTCGACGGCCGTGGTGGACACGCCTTCCGGCAAAACCAGGTCGCTCAAATGGACGATCTGATTGGCTTCGACCTGGCCCAGATCGACCGTGATGTATTCCGGCAAATCTTTCGGCAAACAAGTAATTTC
>JAYFNP010000381.1:0-2108 GCA_034933385.1 Burkholderiaceae bacterium
GGCACATTGAAACGTTGCCGCAGTTCAGCTGCGCCGCCGGTGTGGTCATCGTGCTTGTGAGTCAGTACAATGGCTGCCAGCGTCAGCCCGTTTGCTGCCAGCGCATCTGCGACCGGGGCGGCAACACCGGGATCGACCGCAACGGCTTGCGAACCATTGTGGATCAGCCACACATAATTGTCCGACAGTATCGGAACGGCCAGAACAGAGAGCGGTTTAACAGAAGGCATGGAACACCTGTCAACGGAAACGCCTATTATAACGAGCCTGAGCGACTGGCTGGATACGCCGCTCGGTGACTACGTGAAGACGTGGGAGCAGGAGCGGCTGGATGCGTTGACTGCCGACATTTTCGGCTTCAACGCGCTCCAGATTGGCTTGCCGCAAATCGATGCGTTGCGCGCCAACCGGATGCAGCACCGTTGGCGTTCGGATATGCGGCCGCGACTCGCGCGACAAGTGCCGTCAGGATACTCACAGCCAGACGGTTGCCAGATTAGCCTGGCGCACGATTTTTGCGATTTGCCGTTCGCCTCGGACTCGCTCGATCTGGTGGTGCTGCCGCATGTGCTGGAATTCGCGGCCGAACCGCATCAGATCTTGCGCGAAGTGGCGCGGGTGCTGATTCCCGAAGGGCAATTGATTATCTGCGGCTTCAACCCGGCCAGCCTGTGGGGACTGAAACGGTTCGCCAGCCAGCTGACTGGGACGCATTTTTTGCCGCCGGGGGGCGAATTCATCGGTTTGCGGCGTCTCAAGGATTGGCTCAAATTGCTCAGCATGGAAATTAACCGCGGCCATTTCGGCTGTTATATTCCGCCGCGCATGTCGCCAGGCGCGATCCGCCGCTATGCATTCATGGAAAAGGCCGGCAACCGCTGGTGGCCGTCGCTGGGCGGGGTGTATATCTTGCAAGCGGTCAAACGGGTACGTGGCATGACGATGGTTGGCCTGGCTAAAACCACAAAAAAGCCGCAGGTGATCAACATCCCGGTCGCCAGCAAGAACACACAGGAGAAACATGGACAAGGTTGAGATTTATACCGACGGCGCGTGCAAGGGCAATCCCGGCACCGGCGGCTGGGGGGCATTGCTGGTTGCTGGCGGACAGGAAAAGGAGCTCTGTGGCGGCGCACTCGAAACCACTAACAACCGGATGGAACTGACCGCGGTGATCGAAGCGCTGAACGCGCTCAAGCGGCCGTGTGAAGTCATCTTGCACACTGACAGCCAGTACGTGCAAAAAGGGATTACAGAGTGGATTCATGGCTGGAAGCTTCGCGGCTGGAAAACCGCGTCGAAATCGCCGGTGAAAAATGCCGACCTGTGGCAGGCGCTCGATATGGCACAGGCAAAACATAAGGTCGAATGGCGCTGGGTCAAGGGACACGCCGGACATGACGGTAACGAACGCGCTGATGCACTGGCCAATCGCGGCGTGGATTTAGTGCTGTAAGGAAACGTCAGGTTTTAAACGATTTGCTGATTGCGGCAGTCAATTTGGTATCGGTTTTTACGATGTGGTTGCACAGCCAGTCGTTCAGTATTCGGGCTACGAGCACCGGGCTGATGGATGCGCCGCTGTCGAATTCTTGCTTCAGCCGGCTCACTTCCTGAATGAATTTATCGTGTTCTTGCTTGTGTTCGCGGAATCCCTGATAGCCGATGCGCTGCATCTCGGCTTCTTCGCGCGCGAAATGCATTTGATAATACTGTGTCAGGCTCTCCAGCACTTCGCCGAGCACTTCGCGCCCCTTGCCTTCCTCAATCATCTGGTAGAACGCATTGTTCATCTCGATCAATTGGCGATGATCGTTATCGATGCCTGAGTGTCCGGTATTCAGACTGTTTATCCAGGCAAAATAGGTCATGACATTCGAGCCTCAGCAGTGATATTGGCGAAATAATTCCGCAACAGACCTCAGGACGGGGACGTCTCAGAAAACGGAAAATAAAGCACGTTAAGCCCATTGCAGACGCTAGATATTGACGAGTACGTCGGGTTTTCTCTTGTTTGAGTTGCCTCTTGTGGTAAGATAGTAATCAATTACTATCTTACAAGGAGTGCTCGTGGACACCCATCCAAAGCATCTGCCGGCCGATGAACG
>JAYFNP010000382.1:0-2564 GCA_034933385.1 Burkholderiaceae bacterium
GCGCCCTTAACGGCAAGGGACGCAAACAGGCCACGAAAATCGCCGACTGGCTCGATGCCAACCTGCCGAACAGTTGCCGCATCCTGGTCAGTCCGGCTGCCCGTTGCGTGCAAACGGCAGAAGCGCTGAAGCGCAAATTCCGTATCCATCCCGATCTGGCGCCAGGCTCACTGCCGGAAAAAATCCTGCTGGCCGCGAACTGGCCCAATTCGCGCGAACCGGTGCTGCTCATCGGCCACCAGCCGACACTCGGTCAAGTCGCCTCCCTTTTGCTGACCGGCGAACAGCAGGACTGGCGCATCCGTCGCGGCAACGTCTGGTGGATTTCGCAACGCGAGCGCAACGGCCAGATAGGCAATTACCTGCGTGCGGCTATGGCACCGGATCTGGTGCCGGTACGCAAATGACCGCCGTCAAGCGGCGGCGGGCTGGCGAAAATAGTGTCGGGCGAAACGCTCGTCAAGCTTATCAAGCGGCAACAGCATGAACAAATCCGCGCAATGGAAATCCGGATCCCATGCCGGTTCGCCGCACACCCAGGCGCCACTTTTCAGATAGCCGCGAATCAACGGTGGCACTTGCATCTCACACCCGGTTTCGCGCGTATCGAGAGGGAACGGCAGATGCGGCGTCACGCGATATTCCGCCGGCGCGCGGTTGACCGGATCGATCGAACGACATATCGCCGCCAGGTTGTGCCCGCCGTCGGCCAGACTGACGCTGGCGCAACCGATCAAATACTTGCACTGTTCCTTTTTCATGTAAGCCGCCAACCCCGCCCACAACAGGGTGATCACGGCGCCACTGCGATAATCAGGATGGACACACGCCCGCCCTGCTTCGGCCATCGATCCGCGTAAATTCCGCAACCGACCCAGATTGAATTCCTGCTCGGAATAAAAACGCCCGACCTGGCGCGCGCCATGCGGTCCAAGAATCCGATAGGTGCCGACCACTTCCAGCGTTTTTCTGTCGCGCACGATCAGGTGGTCACCAAATTCGTCGAATTCATCCCGATCCAATCCGTCCTGATTGGCCAGCGCCGACACGCCCATCGATTCGACAAACACCTTGTAACGCAAGCGTTGCACCTCACGCACTTCTTCCGGCGTGCCAGCCAGACTCAGACTTAGCCGAGATACAATCGGCATAGCTTCGGCAGAAACGGTAATTAATTGCATGGTTCGTCCTTGTAGTTGAAACGAGACCAGCGTAATGACGCAAAATGTCACCTCAATGACCATTTCATGTCGAATCCGTGACGCCTGCGACGACACATCATCGTCATCCGGCAGTCACGGCAATCTGCAACCATCCTCACCAGCTTGTACCCCTGTCAATCAAGCGAGGTGAAGATGAGACCAACCAAGTTGTATGCCATTCCCCGAACAAACGCCCTCAATCCCCGCAAAGTACTGCACCGTGTGGTCAATCTGTCCTTTAGGGATTCATTACGCTTGCAGGCGAGAATGCTTGACGTTTCGCCAAGCGGAATCACGATGATGAGTCCACTGCAAATTGCGAAAGGGAATATTGGCGATATTCGTTTTGATGTGCCGCTGAATGGCGAATTTCCGCAGGTACACGCTGTTTCCAAAAGTCTGGATTGCGTTTGCATCTGCACTCAGGGCTTTCGCACCAATCTGCGCTTCATCCAAATCGACGCTGTCAGCAAACGCGTGCTGAGCGATTTGCTGCGTCATGGCCTTTGATACCGAGTCGTTCAGTCAAGTCGGCACGGGAAGCTGCTGGAACCGTTCCCACAGCTTGCCAAGCCGACGAATCCTGCGTCGGCTGTGCGCTGTCAGATAACCTTGCACGAAACCAACGCTATGCGCCAGCTCAGGCTGTTCCCGCGCGAGCCGTGACAACAAGTCTTCCGCCACTGCCGCATCGTTCAGCCAGCCCAGCGCATCTTGAAGGATGGCCAGCGCATTCAGATATGCTCGCACCTCCGCCGGGGAATACCACGCACGAAAAAATTCGGTCGCATAGCGTACCTTTTTCGCGGCCATGCGTGCCCGATGGCGCTGTTTCGGATTGCCTTTGACCAGTTTGCTGCCGCGTTTGCGCAAGCGTTCTCGCAGTTGCGGCAATACCTGCTGCGCGAATCCTGACAGAGCAGTGTCTGAGGCGTCCTTATCCAGGCCGGCAACCCAATGTTCCAGATTCAGCAGACACTCCCGGTAGCGGGCAGACATTACCGCCTCTTGCACAAGCAGGCTGTTCTGATAAACCCGCGCCGAAATCGCCTGACGCAACGACATCACTCCGTCCGTCTCGATGTCCGCACGCGGTATTCCTGCCAGCGTTTCATCCGCCAGCACTTTCTGTGGGCAACGCAGCCGTTCGCGGAACAAGCCCAATGCTGAATTCAATCGCCGCAAGCCAACTCGCATCTGATGGATGCCTTCCGCGTTGTTGCCGTGCGCAACGCCAGCCTCATTGCCGCGAATGTGCGCAAGGCAATTCGCAACAATGGCTTGCAAGCCGTGTGTGACCGTGATCTGCTGCGGAAGCGACAGCGCAGCCGCAGTGACGACCGGCCACGATCTTGTTTTGCC
>JAYFNP010000383.1:0-3505 GCA_034933385.1 Burkholderiaceae bacterium
GCGTCGATTCGCGGCTGTGCAACATCCAGTCGCGCTGGTATTTCAGGATCGGGTCGTTGGCATCCAGAAATTCGCAGCGGTGAAACAGGATTGCCAGTACCTTGTGATAGTGCGGGTTTTCGACCACCTGCTGACGGAAGTGGGTGGAGGCCAGACGCAGGCGGCCGATTGGATCGGTGGTTTTTTCGTCGGCGATTTCCTCGACCATGGCGCGGATCGGCGCGCGAATGCGGTCGCACATCGCATCGAACAGGTCGGCTTTGTTCTTGAAGTGCCAGTAAATCGCGCCACGCGTGACATTCGCTGCCTGGGCGACATCGTTGAGCGAGGTGTTCGAGACGCCCTTGCTGTAAAACACGTCTTCTGCGGCATCGAGGATGCGGTTGCGGGTTTCCTGCGCTTTCTCTTTGGTATTGCGAGCCATATCTGCTGAATAAAAGACGAAAAATAATCGCGATATTCAAAAGAATAACACACATACATTCAAGTATGTATGTATAATCATGTCGGCCAAATCATTTATCTTGCGTATTCGCAAAAGGATGAATTGTTTGACTGTCAATCTTGCCTGTACTGTGGGCAAATTCAGACGTTTCTCACCACCAATACAACCAGAATACCCATGAATTTACGTCATCGTTTTGTTTTTCTGGGCGCCGTTGCCGCCGCGTTTTCCCTTCTTGCCGGGTGCGGTGACAAGCCGCAGGGCGGGCAGCGTCCGCCGACCGAAGTGGCGATTGTCACGGTTGTGCCGGAGCGAATGGGCATCACCAACGAATTGCCGGGACGGCTGGAGGCGCTGCGTGTTGCCCAGGTGCGCGCACGTGTGCCTGGCATCGTGCTGAAGCGTTTTTTCACCGAGGGGAGCGAAGTCAAGGAAGGACAGGTGTTGTTCCAGATTGATCCTGCACCCTACCAAGCGGCGTTGAACAGTGCGAAGGCGACGCTGGCGAAAGCCGAAGCGAACCTGACGCAGGCGAGCCTGAAACTGGAGCGCTATCAGCCGCTGGTGAAGATCAACGCGATCAGCAAGCAGGAATATGACGAAGTGGTCGCTTTGCAGAAACAGGCGATGGCGGATGTGGTTGCCGGCAAGGCTGCGGTGAAAACGGCCAGCCTGAATCTCGGTTATGCGCGTGTGACCGCGCCGATATCCGGTCGCATCGGGCGCGCGCTGGTGACCGAAGGTGCCTTGGTCGGACAATCCGAAGTGACGCCGCTGGCGCTGATCCAGCAGACCAATAAAATGTATTTGAACATGACGCAGTCGAGCGCGCAGATTAGCCAGTTGCAGCAGGCGATGGCCGATGGCAAGTTCATGAAGACGCCGAAAAACGAGGCGAAGGTGACGCTGGTGAACGAGGATGGCAGCGAATACAAACATGGCGGTACGTTGCTGTTTTCAGATATTACGGTGGATGAATCGACCGGCACGCTGACGTTGCGCGCGCTGTTCCCGAATCCGGAACGGGTACTGATGCCGGGCGTGTTCGTGCGTGCGCGTTTGCAGCAGGCGGTGGACGAGCAGGCGATCGGGGTGCCGCAGCAGGCTGTCATGCGGACCAACGAAGGGGCCAGCGTGATGGTGGTCGGCGCGGAAGACAAGGTCGAGGTGCGCCAGGTAACCACCGCTTCGGCGGTCGGCGACAAATGGGTGATCAATTCCGGGCTGAAGGCGGGCGATCGCGTGATTGTCGAAGGCTTGCAAAAGGTCAGGGCGGGGATGACGGTCAAGCCGGTTGAGTGGAAGCCGGGCGAAAAGCCGGGTGAACAACCGGCCGGTACTCAGGCCGGTGCGAGCGCCATTGCCAAGGATGCTGCCAGCGCATCGGCAACCGCAGCGCAACCGTCCAAACAATAAGGGAAGCGAAGCATGGCCAGATTTTTTATCGATCGCCCGGTCTTCGCTTGGGTGATCGCGATTTTCATCCTGCTCGGCGGCATCCTGTCGATTACAGTGCTGCCGATTTCGCAGTATCCGACGATTGCGCCGCCGCAGGTGACGATTACGGCGATCTATCCGGGCGCATCAGCCAAGACGCTGGAAGACAGCGTGACCTCGATCATCGAACAGGAAATGAACGGTGCCGAAGGCTTGCAGTACATGGAGTCGGTCAGCCAGAGCAATGGCCAGGCGCAGATCACCGTCACGTTCAAGGCTGGCATGAATGTCGAGCTGGCGGCGGTCGATGTGCAGAACCGCATCAAGCGGGTCGAAGCGCGTTTGCCTGATTCGGTCAAGCAGCAGGGCGTGCAGGTCAACAAGGCGAACAGCAGCATCCTGATGTTCGTGAACATGTATTCGGAAGATGGGAAGCTTGATCCGGTCGGGCTGGGCGATTATCTGGCACGCAACGTGGTCAACGAAATCAAGCGCGTGCCGGGCGTGGGCGACGTCAACCTGTTCGGCAGCGAAAAGGCGATGCGCATCTGGATCGATCCGGTAAAACTGTCCGGCCTGAAACTGTCGTCGGCCGATGTCGCCACCGCGATCAAGGGGCAGAACGCGCAAGTTTCCGCCGGTTCGCTGGCGGCCTTGCCGAATACCGGCAAGGAACCGATTACCGCAACGGTAGTGGTTTCCGGTCAGTTGCAGACGGCGGAACAGTTCGGCAATGTGGTGTTGCGCGCGAATGCGGACGGCTCGGTGGTGCGCCTGCGCGATGTGGCGCGGATTGAGCTGGGGGGGCAAACTTATGAAACGACTGCGCGTCTCAACGGCAAGACGGTTTCCGGTTTTGCCGTGATGCCGACAGCGACTGCGAATGCATTGGCAGTCGCAACCGCCGTGCGTGCCAAGATGGACGAGTTGTCGAAGTATTTCCCGCCGGGCGTAAAGCATGTGGTGCCGTACGACACGACCAAATTCGTTCAGGTCTCAATCCACGAAGTGGCGAAGACGCTCTTGGAAGCGGTGGTGCTGGTGTTTCTGGTGATGTTCCTGTTCCTGCAGAACATTCGTTACACGATCATCCCGACGATTGTCGTGCCGGTCGCGTTGATGGGCACATTCGCCGTGATGAATGCGCTCGGTTATTCGATCAACGTGCTGACGATGTTCGGGATGGTGCTGGCAATTGGTATTCTGGTGGACGATGCGATTGTCGTGGTCGAGAACGTCGAGCGGATCATGGCGACCGAAGGGCTGGCGCCACGCGAAGCGACTGCCAAGGCGATGGGGCAGATCACCGGCGCGATCATCGGCATCACCGTGGTGCTGATTGCGGTGTTTGTCCCGATGGCATTTTTCGGCGGCGCGGTCGGTGCGATTTATCGCCAGTTTTCGGTGGCGATGATTGCCTCGATGGTGTTCTCGGCAATCATGGCGCTGTCGCTGACGCCGGCATTGTGCGCGACCATCCTGAAACCGATCCCGCAGGGCGAGCATTACGAAGCGAAGGGCATCTTCGGCTGGTTCAACCGCAAATTCAGCGCGACCACTGCCGGTTACGAGCGGGTCGTCACGGGCATGCTCGGCAAGCTGCTGCGCTGGATGGTCGTCTAT
>JAYFNP010000384.1:0-1835 GCA_034933385.1 Burkholderiaceae bacterium
TCCTCATCCCCAACCCGGAATGACGGCACATAAGTTTTCGAACAGTTGACTGAAATCAAAAATCGCTGATGACGGTTCGTGGTTGCTTGATTTATAACAAATTGAGTGCTCCATTAAGAGATAAATTGGCATCGTTTCCGCGCAGGCAGACTCAAAAGCGTGGCGCAGGTATTTTTTCTATTGCTGGCAAGGCAGTTTGTCGCAAAGCCGCAAAGAAAACTGAATATGCGCAACGGGATACTTACGTCTTGCGCGATAAGCTGGAAATGAAGGCCAAGAAACGCTTGAGGTCACACAGGCCGAGCCACCCATTTACGTCAGCCCTATGTCAAACTTTGCAATTTCGGCGCAGCATGTCGGCAAGTGGTTTGGCGAAGGAGAGGCCAGAACAATTGCCGTAACCGACGTCACTTTTGATGCCAGATTCGGCGAAATGCTGTTTATCGTGGGACCCTCGGGCAGCGGCAAGACCACACTGTTGAGCATCATCTCTGGCATATTGCGTCCGAATGAAGGCCACGTTACGGTCAAGAATCAAGACATCTGGCAACTCAGCAATGATGCGCTTGCCGAATTTCGTTTAAACACAATCGGCTTCGTTTTCCAGGACTACCATCTCTTTCCCCGATTGACGACGGTTGAAAACGTTGCCATTCCTTTGATCCTGAAGAAACAGGATTGGAGCAGGTCAATTGACGAAGCGCGCAAATATCTTGAGATTGTCGGCTTGAAAGACCGCGCTGACATCCCGCCAGTTAAATTAAGCGGCGGCGAGCAGCAGCGCGTGGCCATTGCCCGTGCGATTGTCAGCGGCCCAGAAATTCTAATACTGGATGAACCTACTGCCTCACTGGATGGTGATACCGGCAGAAAAATTCTGTCATTCGTTCACGATGAAATCCTCAACGAACATCGCTGCATTTTGATCGTGACGCACGATGCACGCATCTTCGAATTTGCTGATCGCATCATGCATATGGAAGATGGAAGGATCAAGGAAATTGGGGAGAACCATCAATGAAGATTCGGTTCGTTTTTCTGCTGTCCTTGCTGGGAGTCATCGCGGCTGTGGTCAGCGCTTTCGTGATGGGCATTGAAACCAAAGCGCAACCGCCGGTTTTCAACCCGGCAGCCAACCCGTTTGAAAAGGGAATCTATGCCAGCGGTATTGTCGAAAGTCATCAGGCCAATGGCGCAAATATCAACCTTTATCCGGAAGTTTCAGGCAATGTGACGCAGATCCTTGTGAAGGAAGGCGATGCCGTCAAGGCTGGTGACTCGCTGGTAACGATAGACGATTCTGTCCAGCGAATGATCGTCGGGCAGCAACAGTCGCAAGCTGAAGCGGCACTGGCTGTGCTGCAACAACTCAAGTCGCAACCACGAAAGGAAAATCTGGAAGTTGCGAAAGCGCAGTGGGAGTTGGCAGCGGCGAATCTCAAGACTAGTCAGGATCAATACAGCAAACAAAAGAAATCATATGGAATTGATCCAAAATCGGTCAGCCGTGAGGCATTGGACAATGCAGAGAATGCATTGAAGTCCGCCCAGAAAAATCTGAATGTCGCCAAAAAGCAATACGATCTGGTTCACGCGGGCGCATGGAGCTATGACATCCACAACCAGCAAAAGCAATATGAAGCTTTGTCGAAAGCGTCCGAAGCCTCTGCTGCATTGCTTGCCAAATATACGATACGCGCGCCGGTCGACGGCGTGGTGCTGTCTTTGAACACGGCTGTCGGCAATTTCATTTCTTCGCAGGGCGTCTACAGCACTTACACGCAAGGCAATTCGCCGGTTATCGTGATGGGAAGCCCGCAGGATTATTTAGGCGT
>JAYFNP010000385.1:0-1831 GCA_034933385.1 Burkholderiaceae bacterium
AACGCGGTGGCGACGCCCTTGCCACCGGCGAATTTGGTGTACAGCGGCCAGATATGGCCGGCGAACACAGCAATTGCCACCAGCGCGATACCGCCGGTGCCGATGCCGAATTGCGCGCCGAAGATCTGCGCCAGAAAAACCGCCAGCCAGCCTTTAAGTGCGTCGCCGAACAAGGTCAGTGCCGCCGCCGCCTTGTGGCCGGTGCGCAGCACGTTGGTGGCGCCGGGGTTTTTCGAGCCATAGGTGCGCGGGTCGTCGAGACGGTACAGTTTGCTGACCACGACGGCGAACGAAATGGAGCCGAGCAGGTAAGCGGCGATGGTGGCGAATATGGTATTCATCATGTCGGTTTGATTGTTGCGCCGGGAGCGGCATGTTAAGCTAATTTCGTCTTTCGGGAGAGATTATGCAACAGGAAATTCGCTTTGCCACCTTCAACGTGTGCAATCTGGCGCCGCCGGGCATGAAATACTACGAACGGATGGAGCCGTACACGCGTGCCGAATACGACGCCAAAACCACCTGGCTGGCGCAACAGCTCGACCGGATGGATGCCGACGTGATCGGTTTCCAGGAAATTTTTTCGCAGGCGGCGCTAAAGGACGTGCTGGCAAAAACCCGCCATTATCGCGAGGCACACCACGCCGGTTTCGACCCCGATCCGCGCGCGGAAAAACTGACGCCGAGTGTGGCGCTGGTGTCGCGCTTGCCGCTGGCCGGGCCGGCGCAGGCGTTGACCGATTTGCCGCAAGCCTTGCACACGACGCTGCCGGGCAGTGGCCGGGCGGTAGTACGTTTCACCCGGCCGGTGCTGCACGCGCGAGTGATGCTGACCAATCAGCTGATGGCGCATGTCTGTGTGCTGCATCTCAAATCGAAGCGGCCGGATTACATCCAGGGCGAACACGAGGATGATTACCGCGACCACGGCATTGCAACGTTGCGCTCGCTGGTGCGGCGCGGCACCGAGGCGCTCGGCGTACGCCTGTTGCTGGCCGAGTTGTTGCACGGCAATCGCGTGCCGGCGGTGGTGATGGGCGATTTCAACGACGTGGCCAGCGCTTCGACCACGCAACTGCTGATGGGTGGCGGCCAGCACCACCGCGAAAGCTACGACGAACGGCTGTTCGATGCCTACCGCATCCAGCGACGCGTGTGGCGTGGCCGGGAAGTAGCGTTCACCGACATCCACGATGGGTTGCATGAAACCATCGACCACATCCTGGTGTCGGAAGAGTTCAATCCGGATTCGCGTTTTGCCATCGGCGCGGTCGAGGAAGTGCTGTATTTCAACGATCACGTCGCGCAGGATTTGCCCTATGCGAGCGATCACGGCCAGGTGCTGGCGCGCCTTCGGCTGTATGAATGATCTGCATCATCATCCGGGATTGATTCTGTGGTAAAAGTAACAGGTGTTACCGAATGCAACGGCCAATTGACGGCAAATCGGCTATCACGCACAGTATGGTCACCTCTTATTTTTTGAACGGAGACATAAATATGAAAAAAAGATTGCTCGCAGGACTTGTCGGCGGCTTGATGCTGTTGTCGTCGGGTGTGGTGCTGGCGCAGTATATGCCGCCGCCGCACGAACGTCAGGCCGAAAAAAACTATAACATCCAGTCGCGGATCAATGCACAGGAGAATCTAATTCGTCGCGGCGCACGCACCGGCGACTTGAATCGTCGTGAGGTAAGCATCTTGCGCGACAACCTGAACCGGATCAAACGCGACTATCGGGTTTCGAAGCGTGATGGCCGCATTGACCGCAACGAAATGGCACGCTTGAGCGAAATGCTGGATCGCAACGATCACATGATTCGCCGCATGG
>JAYFNP010000386.1:0-4340 GCA_034933385.1 Burkholderiaceae bacterium
GTTCAGAAGACCAGCTTCAAGCGCAAGAATGTCGAAATGACCGTCGATGGCCTCCACTATAGCGATTCTTTCAAGCCAGACTCGCTGACGTGTTACCTCGGCGTCGGTTATCAGTTCTAACCTGTCGGCACAGAACGGTAGCGGCTACGATTCGAACGCCATCCGCAAAATGTTCTGGTCGTTTTCCCGGCGATAGCCGACGCTGGTCGTTAGGGTGCGAATGAAATGGATGCCCAGACCGCCGATCGGACGATCCATGAGGTCGAGCGTAATGTCAGGGACGGGAAGCGACAACACGTCAAACGGGCTGCCGCTATCCGCGATTTCCAACACGAAGGTCACGCCGTCGTTGCCACAAGCGATTTCTACTTGTCCGTTCTTTCCCGGGTAAGCATAGTGGCAGATGTTGACAAATGCTTCTTCGAGCGCCAGCAGCACATTGAATTTTTTAGCCTCGGCCAGCCGAAAACGATCGGCACAACTCTCGACAAACGCGTTCGCGTCTGCCAGATTTTCCACTTTAGCCGCAATGTGCTTTTTCTCGAATTTCATGCCAGGTCAGGACAGCGTTGCTAGTGCTGCCGCTACTGAATCGCCCGTCTGAAAAATCGAGTTGAAACCGGACATGTTGAACACCTCCTTGACCGCGCCCTTGACGTTGGCAAAGCAAACCTGCCCCCCTTTGACCTTCAGCAGCTTGGCGGTAACCAACAGGCCGCGCAGTCCAGCGCTGCTGATGTAATCAAGAGCGCCAAAATCGACCACCAAACGGATATTTCCGCTATCAATCAGCGCCTGCACCTTTTTTTCGTACTCAGGCGCGGTAACGGCGTCCAGCCGGCCGGCAATCGTCACGACGGTCGCATTCGCTTCTTTCTTGGTCTGAAACTCCATACCTCTCTCCTTTATCTCAATTCATCAGATCTTTTCACCATCATGGACAGCCTGTTTTTGCCGCTTTCCTGACGGTATTCGATGTTTTCGGTCATATTCCGAATGATGATCACTCCCAGATCATCCGGTAATGAACTGTCATCGATAGGATTCGGCAGATCGCCAACACTCTCGAAGACGAGCTCAATGCTTTCGTCCTTTTCCGAGTACGCGATTTTCACCTCAACGGCGGTTTGGCTCAGGTACGGGTTGTAAAGTTGCAGCACCTCTTCGATCAGCAGCAACAGATGCTGTGTGGTCGATTTGGGAAGGTACTGTTTCTCGCAAAACGCCTCAATTTCGGCGTTCATCTCATACAGATCATAGTCCGGCGAACCGATGGTGTAACTGAAGCTGCGAACACGGTTGATGAAAATCTTGGTCTTTTCCCTTTGCGGGTTCTCGAAGATTTGTTCGGGCGTGCCAGATTCGTAGATGATCCCTTCGTCCATATACAACACGCGGTGCGAAACGTCTTTGGCCAAACCCATTTCATGCGTGACGATCATCATCGTCAGTCCTTCCCTCGAAAGACGCCGGATAACGGACAATACTTCGCTGACCATCGTCGGATCCAGGGCTGAGGTCGGCTCATCGAACAAGATAACTTCAGGCTCCATCGCCAGACAACGGGCAATCGCCACGCGCTGTTTCTGTCCGCCGGAAAGTTCGTCCGGGTAATTGCCGACCTTTTCGGCCAGACCTACCAGGCGCAACGTTTCCATTGCCTTCTGCTCCGCCTCTTGCCGGGTCTTCTTGAGCAGCTTCATCGGCCCAATCGTCAGGTTTTCCATCACCGACAAATGGGCAAACAGGTTGAACGACTGGAATACCATATTCGCCTTCTGACGAATCTTCGGCAAATCCGTTTGCTTGTCGAGAACATTCACCCCACCGATATGAATCGTTCCGCCACTCGGGCCGTCGAGCAAATTCAGGCAACGCAGAAACGTGCTCTTGCCCGTACCCGAAGGACCGATGATTGACACGACCTCGCCTTTTTCAATGTCGATGGTGACGTCTTTCAATACGGTCAAATCACCGTATTTCTTCGAGAGATGTTCAACCTTAATCATGCTTTGCCCGCCTTTTTACGTTTGCGCTTCGGGTCTGTCGCGCGTTCGAGGTATTCCAGCGATTGCGTCAAAAACCACGAGATCACGAAATACAAAATCGCCACCATGATCAGCGGGAAGAAGGCATCGAAGGTACGGCTGCGGATGATATCGCTAGCCTTGGTCAGATCCTGCACGGCAATGTAGCCGACAATTGAAGTCATCTTCACCAGCGAGATAAACTCCCCCTTGTAGACCGGCAAAAACTGTCGCACCGCCTGTGGCAAGACGATATACCGAAAGGTATTCACTTTGGTGAATCCCATCGCAATGCCCGCCTCAGTCTGCCCCTTGTCCACCCCCTCGATGCCCGACCTGAAGATCTCTGCAGCATACGCTGCGAAATTCATCCCGAAAGCAATCACCGCCACCAGCACCGGATCGATATCGACCGAAGCAAAAGCGACATAGAAAATCAGCATCAGCAGCACCAGCACCGGCGTACCACGCAGAACCGAGATGTACGCCTTGGCAGGGACATTCAAGATGGCCTTCTTCGACATTCGCATGAAACATACTAGGGCGCCCAGCAACGTACCGAACACCGAGGACAACACCGCAACAATCACCGTGACTTTCAGGCCGTCCAGTATCAGTAGATAACGTTGTTCCTTGATAATGTTATTGTTAAAGCTGTCGATCACCCCTGACATGAAAGACGGCGTCGCTGTTTTGGTTTCCGTCGGCGCGCCCGTGACCACAATAGTCTTCTTCATGGCAAAGGCACTGGAACCCATTTCATAATAGGCATCGGAAAAATCGACCTGCTGCTTCCTTTCTTCGGTAATCATCAAGGTACTGGCCACCATGTCGATCTTGTTGGTCGAAACAGCGGCAATCAGGCTGCCGAATTCCATGTCTGCGAAGCGGACTTCCTTACCGAGGAACGCTGCAAATCGGTAACAGAGTTCTGTGTCGAATCCAATCAGCGTGTTGTTTTGCATGGCTGCAAATGGCAGACCCTTGTCGCTGACCGTGCCGACGATCAGGACACCTTTGGGCTTCGGATTGGCGATTACGGGCATCGCGGTCGCCCCCTTTTTCACCCAGCGATCGACCATGTCGCCATACACGCCGTTACTTTTGATCTGCCGCAGAAAATCATTGAATTTCTCGCGCAAGGCGTTGTTGCCCTTTTTGAAGCCCATCGCAATGGGAACGGGGTACAGCGAGTCTCCCACCAGTCCCATTTCGCTGTCGCTGCGGAACATCTCCTGCAGCGTTTCCGTCGTATACAGCCCGGCGTCGACTTTTCCGGATTTGACCGCCAGCACAAGATCCGACGGCGATTTGTATTGCAGAACGGTGGCGTTCGGGAAAGTCCGCATTACGTACCGATCTTGCTCCGATCCGAGCAATACGCCGATCCGTTTGTCCTTCAGATCCGCCGGCGTTGACAGCTTGACCCCCCCGCTATTGCCGCCACTGTCTTGCGCTGCGGGCTGCGCTGCCACAGCGGGAGTCCGCCTGACCAGCGCGGAGATGTCATTGTCGATATACGGCAGCGAGAAATTGATCAGTTTCTTGCGCTCTTCGGTCACATTGAAATTGGACAGCGCGAAATCGATTTTCCCCGCCTGCAATGCCGGAATCAGTGATTCGAACGGCATATTGACGATCTCGACCCGCTTCCCGAGACGCTCGCCAAGCAGGTACGCCAGTTCGATATCCAGGCCGATGATTTTCCCGTTTGACATGAACGAAAATGGCTCGATGGTGGCATTAGTTCCAACCTTCAGCACGCCGTTGGCATTCTTTGTGCGCGGCATCTGCTGCGCATCGTTGCGCTGTTTGGATTCGATCCACTTGTGCCGCAAGTGTTGAAGCGTACCCGCCGCTTTCATTTCTTCGAGCACCTTGTTGATTGAGGACAGCAGCGCAGCATTGTTCTTGCTGAGCACTGCCGCCACTTCCAGTTTGGCTACCGGTTCGTCCAGAATGACCAGCTCAGGATTTTTTGCGGCCAGATTCAGCAGCACGCTTTTGTCGTAAACGAAAGCATCGGCCTTGCTGGTTTTCACCGCCAGTGCCGCATCAGCGGCCGCGTTCATGTCGAGTATGCTGGCTTTCGGAAAACGCTTGCGGGCGGCAAGATCGCCCGCCGATCCAGACAACACACCGATCCGCTGGCCATCAAGTTGCTCGAGTGTGACTGCGCGGTTCGCAACAGTATTTGACGACGAGGCTTTTGCCGGCATTGCGCCAGCCGGCATCTTCGCCAGCAATACTTGAGCATCGGAGAAATACGGCTGCGTGAAACTGACCGATTTCTGGCGTTCTTCGGTCGCGGTC
>JAYFNP010000387.1:0-8744 GCA_034933385.1 Burkholderiaceae bacterium
CTTATTGTGGTTTCGGCGCCAAGCTTCCCGCCAAAGGAGCCATACAACTGCCGCCAGTCGCACAAAAATACTAATGGGTGTATTTTAAAAAGCCCCCCCAAACGCCTGGCCATTCAGCGGTATTTTCAGCCATACTCCACAAATTGTTTTCGATTATTACGCTCGCCCAACATTTCGGCACAATGCCGGATGCAGCCAGCCAAACAACGAATCCTGCTTGCCAAGCCACTTCTTGCTCTACAATCGTGGCAAGCGACTGCCGCTCCTGATCGGTGAAACTGAAACCTTTTGCCCGGAAAGAAAACCACCATGAAACTGTATTATTTCCCCGGTGCCTGTTCGCTGTCACCACACATCGTGCTGCGCGAACTTGGGTTGCCATTCGAGCTGGAACGAGTCGATCTGGCCAGCAAGATCACCGAAAGCGGAAAGGATTTCCTGGCAATCAACCCCAAAGGGTTCATACCGGCGCTGCAACTCGGTAACGGCCAAGTGCTGACCGAAGGACCGGTGATCGTGCAATATCTGGCCGATCAGCTGCCGGACAAGAACCTCGTGCCGCCCGCTGGTAGCATCGCGCGTTATCGGTTGATGGAGTCGCTGAACTACATCGCGACCGACCTGCAAAAAGGTTTTGCGCCACTGTTCAATCCTGACACCAGCGACGCAACTCGCGCAACCGTGCATGCGAACCTGGCGCGCCATTTTGATTACCTGGCGTCACAATTGGAAAACTCGGCGCATATCGCAGGTGACCGGTTCACCGTGGCGGATGCGTTGCTGTTTACCGTACTGAACTGGGCGCAATATGTGGCCATCGACTTGGCACCCTGGCCAGCGCTGCAGATGTATCTGGCACGCATTGCCGAACGTCCGGCAGTGAAAGCGGCGATGGCTGCCGAAAATCTCGCCGGTGCATGAATCATGGACGAACCCGTTCGCGAACAGCGCATGACCTTCTGGTTGCACCGGCTGGCACGTAGCCGTCCCCGGCTGGTCATCGCGCTTGCCCTCGGTGGCGCAGTCGGGCTAACGTTGCCGAACGAGTGGACGGCGATGACACGAACGCTGGCCGGCTGGAATGTCGGCGTGTGGTTTTACCTGTGCGCCATGGGCTGGATGATGCTGCGCGCTAGCCATGCACGAGTGCGCACGATGTCCGATCAGCAAGACAACAGCGCACCGGTGGTGTTGACGGTCATGTCGATCGCGGCTATCAGCAGCCTAAGCGCCATCGTGTTCGTGCTGGCCGGTGTCAAGGAACTGCCGCTGCATGAGCGCATGCTGCGTTATGGCTTTACCGCATCGACGGTCGGTGGTTCATGGCTGCTGGTAGTTGTGATGTTCACCTTTCACTACGCACATATGTTTTACCGCGCTCCGGCCGACGAACGGCCGCTGGAATTTCCAGATCTGGAACAACAGCCGAACTATTGGGACTTCCTGTATTTCAGTTTTACGATCGCGATTGCCGCGCAAACTTCCGATGTCTCCGTTCATGGCCGCCCCATGCGTAAAGCCGTCACGGCGCAATCACTGTTGAGCTTTCTGTTCAACATGGCGATCATCGGCTTATCGATCAATATTGCGGCCGGACTGATCGCCCCCTGACGACGGACTTGCCAATACGGCATCTCCTTATCTGCACCCTGATGGTGCGGACCACGCCTGCTTTGCCCTATTTCCCCCAAGCTTAATAAGTTTCCCTGCATCAATATGATGCAAATTTCTGCATTTTGATGCATGGCCTGAAAGTTGCTAATTCCAGTGAAAACATTCACATCTCGATTGCCATAACAACTATGCAAGATGATGACACCCTTGTCTCCGATAAATCGCTGGACAAGAAAAACCCGCCCACTCACCCGCTGCAGTCCGTGCAAGCGTTGGCGAAATTCGTTGATCCAGCGGAAAAGGCCGTTTCATTTGGCCGCTGGTGGCTTGATGTCACCACCTCGCAACTGGTGCTATCAACCATCGCAGCCGATCTCCTCGACGTGACTGCCGGCTTGCACCTTGAACCGGAAAGCTGTTTCACGCAAGTGGTGCCGGATGACGTCTTGACACTGATGGCGGCACTGGAGCAAACCTGCGCTCCAGGCGGGACGGTTGATTGCGAATTCCGCGTACTCAACGAACTGGACGGCATGCGCTGGTTGCGCATGCTGTCCCTGCCGCGCATCATGCCCGGCATTCAGAACGGCATCATGATCAACATTACCGCATCGCGTCACGCTGCGATGCGCGAACGACTCGGTTTCGAATCAACACAATATCTGGTTGGTACCCAAACGCTGGATGAAGCGATGACCCGCGTCATCCAGTCGGTCTGTGAAAACCTCGGTTGGGAATGGGGGGCTTTCTGGGCTGCGGAAACCGATCAGGCGGACAACACATTTCTCGCATGCAAGCATTATTGGCACGATCCAGCTTACGCGCTGAGCTCCTTGACGCGCGAAAGCTGCGCCTTGCGGATCGCGCCGGGAAATGGATTGGTCGGGCACGTTTGGCACACTGGCCAACCACGCTGGATCGAGACGTCCAACGATCCGGCTTTATTGCGCAGTAGCTTCAAGGATAGCGGCTTGCTCTCAGGCTATGCTTTTCCAGTCTCATACCTGATGGCTGATGGCAAACGCCATAGCCCTGGGGTACTGGAATTCTTCAGCAGCCTGTCGCGCCAGCGAGAGGCTCAGTTACCGAATCTGTCTGCCGCAATCGGCGCACTGGTTGCCCAAACCGTGCAACGTCTGGAACAGACTGAAACGATCCGCCGGATGACGCAAATCGACGACATGACCGATCTGGCGAACCGCAGCCACTTCCATCATCTGCTCAGCTGCGCCTGTACCGAAGCCGCCGCCAAAGGCGCCTCGTTCGGCTTGCTGTACATCGACCTGGATCGCTTCAAGCCGATCAACGACGCCTTCGGGCACGATGCCGGCAACTTGGTGTTGTGCGAGTTTGCGCAACGACTGCGGCGACTCGCGCCACCGGGGAGCCATGCCGGACGGCTGGGAGGCGACGAATTTGCCATCCTGTCGCAACCAATCACCTCACTGGAGCAATTGAACACGCTGGCGAATGCCGTGCTAGCGGCAGCTTGCCAACCGTTCCATGTCGGAGATTGCGATTTGGCCATTTCAGCCAGCATCGGCATCAGCGTCTTTCCAGAAAATGGTGTCACCACACCAGAACTGCTGCGCAATGCGGATGCCGCCATGTACCGCAGCAAAAATAACGGCCGCAACCTGCACAGTTTTTATTCCTGCATGACACCCACCGCGCAGGCCACCATCATGCGGCAACTGACGCTGGAAGTCGCACTGCTTCATGCACTGCATGACAACGAATTTTTCCTCGAATATCAGCCGGTGTTTGACAGTTTTGGCGAGCGAATGCTGGCCGTCGAAGCGTTGATCCGCTGGCGCCGCGCCGACGGCGAAATCGTGCGCCCTGATGTTTTCATTCCGATCGCCGAACAAAGCAGATTGATCGTGCAAATTGGCCGCTGGGTATTGAAACAGACATGCAACGATCTGGCAACCATTCACCGGGCAGGGTTCGCCGAATTGCAGGTCAATGTCAACATGGCGGCACCAGAATTCACCAATCCGGACTTGCCGAATCAGCTGCTCGCTGTAACGCACGCTGCCGGCATTTCGCCGAACCACCTTTGTCTAGAACTGACCGAAGGCATGGTAATGCAACAGGCGGAAACGGTCATCCCAATCATGGGAAACCTGCGCTCACTGGGCTTCCACATCAGCCTAGACGATTTCGGCATGGGTCATTCGTCGCTGTCGCGGCTGAAGGAGTTGCCAATTTCGTCGCTCAAGATCGACCGTTCATTCGTCAGCGGGTTGCCCAATGAATGCGGCGACTGCGCGATCGTACGCACGATCTTCGATCTCGGCCATCACATGCATCTGCAAATCATCGCCGAGGGCGTCGAGAACGATGCACAACTTGGTTATCTGCGACAGTTCGGTTATCCAATGATGCAGGGCTTTCTGTTGGGAAGACCGATGCCGCTTGCGGCACTGCTGACGCTATTCAAGCCCGACCCTGTCGCCTGCCGAGAAAACCGTAACCCGTACTCTGTTCAAAACCAGGAAAATCAAGAAAGCACCTTATGGACTCATCCTACACATTAAACCTGGACACTTTTCTTCCCTATATGCGCGACGTCACCCGTTGCGAACAATCCCTGCGAGAGCTCAGCCTAACCTGGCGCATGATCGAATCCTCCGCCAAAATGAATTGTCCGGTCGAAGCCCAGGCGATCATCCCGACAATGGCTGCGACCCGAGCGGGCTTTGACCGCCTCGAGGCAGATCTGGTAACCAGCCTGGTGCACGAAAAAATTGCCAATATCCTGGCTGAGATCGGCACCAAGGCACAAAATGTGATCGACATCGTTGTGCGCAATCTATATGAACGCACTGCCGATGTCGGCTTCCTGGCCACCGACCGCGAACTATGCACCTTCGTCGCCGGGCTACACGACAATCCACAAGCAGTTCACCAGCGCTTGCTGGAATACCGCAGCAAATACACAGTCTACGATGAGATCATGCTGCTCGATACGGCTGGTAACGTGCTGATGCAGATCGACAACCAAATCCAGGTCGAAGGCAGCCGCGACCCGCTGATTGCACAAACGCTGGCATCCGACGATTACGTCGAAACCTTTCGCGCATCCGACCTGCGTCCGACCAAACAGCAGGCATTGATTTATTCGCGCAAGATGCACCACCCGGATAACGGCTCCGTAGTCGGCCTGTTATGCCTGTGCTTCAATTTCGAACAGGAAATGGCCGGCATCTTCCACTCGCACCGTGACCCGGCCGGGCGTACCAACATGCTGCTGCTTGACGGAGACAACCATGTGATCGCCAGCAGCGATCCGCTGTGGGTCCCGCCAGGCGCATCCGTACCAGTCAACCGTGATGCCAACAGCGAACTGATGATGTTCGGCGGACGCCAGTATCTGGTGCGCACTTTTTTCGCCGAGGGCTACCAATCATACATGGGGCCTCCGGGCTGGCAGGGGCAGGTGATGGTTCCGGTCGATGTGGCGTTCATCGCCAATAGCAGCAATGCGCTGGCTGGCGTTGACCCGGCAGTTGCCGATGGCCTGCTGTCGCATGCGCGCAGCTTCTGTCCGCCGCTGTATGAAATCATGAACGCCGCCGAAACTATCCGCCGCGTGGTCTGGAACGGCCAGGTGATGACCGCCGGACAATGCGGTGATCTGCTCAAATTGAAAACAGTGCTCGATCAAATCAGCGAAACCGGCAACCGCAGCAACGAACTGTTTTCGAAGTCAATCCGCGACCTGTACGAAACGGTGCTGAGTTCCAGCCTGCGCGACGGCGAATTTGCGTCACATTTGCTGGTCGATCTGCTGGATCGCAACCTGTATGAACGCGCCGACGATTGCCGCTGGTGGGCACTAACACCCGAACTGCGCGCCGCATTGGCACAAACCGGACAGGACCGCGCAACGGTTGATCGCCTGGCCCAAATCCTGTCCTATATCAATCAGCTCTACACCGTCTATACGCGCTTGTTCGTGTATGACCGCAGCGGTCGCATCATCGCCAGCACCGAGCTGGCTGGCTTGTGTGGCGAACCGTCGATCGTCGGCAACATGGTCGAGGCCGACACGCTGGCCGCCGTGCTGGCACTGCCGACCGAGCAAGACTATCATGTCACGCCATTCAAACCGAATGCGCTTTACCAGGGCCGTTCAACTTATATCTACCATGCCGCAATCCGCCACCCTGACAACCTGTCGCTGACCGTCGGCGGGATCGGCATCGTGTTCGATGCTGAACCGGAATTTACAGCGATGCTCAAGGGCGGTCTCGGCGAGCGGTCGGACATGATCGCATTCTTTGTCGATCGCAATGGCTGCATTGTTTCCGGCACCGATCCGTCGCGCCAGGTTGGTACAATTCTTGACATCGACGAGGACTTCCTGCGCCTGCCGAACGGCAGCAGCGCATCGCGCATCGTGCTGCACGATGGCAATTACGCCATCATGGGCTGCACTGTTTCCAGCGGCTACCGCGAATTCAAGGTCAGTGACGGTTACTGCGACGACATCATCGCTGTCGTCTTCAAATCATTCGGCCAGACGGTCGAAAACAGCAATATCAGCCACAGCCTGCGGCAAAGCGCAACGCTTGAAGGTGGGGGATCCCTGTCCGGCGGACGCGAATTCGCAACTTTTTTCATCGACAACGATCTGTTCGCGCTGCCGGCCGAACATGTAATGGAAGCCTACCCCGGAACGCAAATCACGCAGGTTTCGATGGGCGATGGCAGGGCCTGCATCGGCATGCTGGCGCTGTCCAGCGATGTCGTCTGGGTCTTCGATCTGGGCTGGTTGATCCGTGGCGCATCTTCAGTGATCGACAGCAGCAGCCAAGTGTTGATCGTCCGGCATGATGACGTCACTGTCGGCTTGCTGGTCAGCGAACTGCACGGCGTACCGGAATTCGACGAATCGCAAATTGCGCCGACACCGCTGTCAAGCATCTCCGAAGGCATGCTGATACCGCAAGTCATCAAAGCGAATAACGGACGCTTGCTGATTCAGGCAATCGATATCCACTGCCTGTTCAAACTGATGATGGTAGGTGAGGTGCTGGCCAAATCGGACAGCATTCCCGAAATCTCCTGAAATGGCGTAAAGTATCCGGGAATTTCCTGCGAGCACCGCAGGAGACGGCGACCTTGTGGAGGCCCTTCCCGGATGAGTAACAAATACCTGCACCTGATTCTGGATGACAGCGCTCGGGAAAGAATCCTGGCGGTCACCATACATGGCAACAATAAAGCACAATCGATCGGTTTCTTCCGGGTTGCGACGGGACTATATTACCTGTCGAAAATCATGGTGGAGAACGAGCTGGATTTCAAGTCTATCGACAAAAGATTTAACCGCTTCATTTTCGACGCCATCGGCCGTGGCCACAGCATCACCAGCATCCTGCAATATCTGGGCAGCAAAAAAGTCCTCTGGGTACTGAATTCAAAATCTTTTATGGCAACTTTTCTGCATTATTTCCCGGACATTCCTTTTTCGAAAATCCAGATCCTGCTGTCGGTCAACCTGACCGTATCGAAAAAGATGTCGAAAATCCCGGTAGACGGACCGCTGAAAGAATGGCTGCTGCAACAAAGCAGCATCAGCCCGAACGACGTGCCAGAAAACCAGCAAGGGTGAATCAAAGAACAGCTACGAGGCACGGCGCGCACCACGCAGAAACCTGCTTCAGTTTTCTATCCGTCTCTGATAGCGTATCCGCTCGATGATTTGCTCGGCTCCGCCAGAAAGGGTCCGTCCTTCGCAAAAATAATCCTGCGCCAGCGCAAAGTGCGACTGGTCTTTCGCCATCGACGAAATCACCTGCCAACGCCCGTTGCGCGCCGGAACCCATTTGTCATTTTTGCCGCCAAACGCATACGGCCGGTACTCGAACGTCTTGCAACGCAAACCTTCGTAGATAATATTGACCGCACCGGACGGGCTGGTCGCGACCACGGTATAGCGAATGACGCCGTCCTTGCCGACCGTCAACGACTTCGCATCCAGCGCAAAGACATAGCTCGCGGTCGGACCGGTATCGAGCGGAATCAGGTTCTTCTGCTGGGGAAACGGCGGCAGCGCAACCTGTTCCTCGACGAACGGCTTATTTTCATCGGGCTCGGCAAAGTTTTTGTTGGGTTGAACGTCGGGATCCAGGTCTATCGATGCAGCATGCACGCCAGAAACTGACAGCAGTAATGCAACACCAAACGCGGCACGGCTTAATCCTGCGACGACCGACGGCTTATTCATTGTCAGCCCCCACCAGCACTGTATCGACAATTTTGGGCGATTTGCTGCGCCCCACCTGACCTAACGCGCCATGTTGCACCGATGGCGGCAAAAAACGTGACAACTCTTGCAAGGCGCGTTGGTAGACATCGCGTTTGAATTCGATCACGACATCGAGCGGCACCCAGTAATCATGCCAGCGCCAAGCGTCGAATTCGGGATTGCTGCTGATGCGCAAATTGACGTCGGTGTCGCGCCCGATCAGGCGCAACAGGAACCAAATTTGCTTCTGTCCACGGTAATGTCCACGGATTTCGCGGCGGATGAAATGGTCAGGGACTTCGTAACGCAGCCAGTCACGCGTTCGGCCGACGATTTTGACGTGTTCGTTCCGCAGGCCAGTTTCCTCTTCGAGTTCGCGATACATCGCCTGCTCCGGCGTTTCCCCATGTTTGATGCCGCCCTGCGGAAACTGCCAGGAATGCTCGCGCACCCGCTTGCCCCACCAAACCTCGTTTTGCAGGTTCAGCAGTATTATGCCGACGTTGGGGCGGAAGCCTTCACGATCCAGCATGGTTGCACCTCAAAACTTTCTGCTGCCAGGCGCCTCTCAAGCCAAAACGAAATCTGACCACAAAAAACCACGGCTTGCGCCTTCGCGTAGCGCGAATCGCAACAAACCATCATCAATTGCAGGCATTTGTGCCATTTGTGAACGCACCGGCATGCTAATCCTTTAAAATTACGTCGATTATACCCTTCATTTTTAAAAGAATTACTCCAGATGCGCGCCTCGCAATTTTTTATTTCCACTTTACAGGAAGCCCCGACGGACGCCGAACTCGTCAGCCACAAGCTGATGTTGCGCACCGGCATGATCAAACGCCTGAGCTCCGGCATTTACACCTAC
>JAYFNP010000388.1:0-5329 GCA_034933385.1 Burkholderiaceae bacterium
TGATCATGTGGCCACCGGTTTCGGTTTGCCAGAACGTATCGACAATCGGGCAACGACTGTGACCAACATTTTCGTAATACCACATCCACGCTTCCGGATTGATCGGTTCGCCAACCGACCCCAGCAGACGCAGGCTGGAAAGATCGAACTTGCTCGGATGCACTGCGCTGTCGCCCGAGCTAGCCTTGACCAGCGAGCGGATGGCGGTCGGCGCAGTGTAGAAAATGCTGACTTTGTGCTTCTGGATCACATCCCAGAAACGGCCGGCATTGGGATAAGTCGGAATGCCTTCGAACAGCAGTTCGGTCGCGCCGGTGGCCAGCGGGCCGTAACCGATATAGGTGTGGCCGGTAATCCAGCCGATGTCGGCCGTACACCAGAAAATGTCATCCGGCTTGATATCGAACGTCCATTTCATCGTCAGCGTCGCCCACAGCAGGAAACCGCCGGAGGCATGTACCGCCCCCTTCGGTGCGCCGGTCGAGCCAGACGTGTACAGGATGAACAACGGATGCTCGGCGTCGACCCATTCCGGTTCGCAGACGTCCGATTGATTCGCAACCAGTTCATGCATCCAGACATCGCGTGCGCCGGTCATCACGATTTCGCTGCCGGTACGCTGATACACGATGATGTTGCGCACGCTTTCGCAATCGCCGAGCGCAATCGCTTCGTTGACGACCGATTTCAACGGCATGCGACGGCCGCCGCGCAATTGTTCGTCAGCGGTAATGACCGCAACCGCGCCAGTGTCGATGATGCGTTCCTGAAGGGAGCGTGCTGAAAAACCACCAAACACGACCGAGTGGATCGCGCCGATGCGCGCACAAGCCTGCATCGCGGCGACGCCCTCGATCGACATCGCCATGTAGATGACGACACGGTCGCCCTTCTTGATGCCGAGCGATTTCAGGCCGTTGGCCAGCTTGCAGACCTTGTGATACAGCTCACGATAGGTAACCTTGGTGACCTGGCCATCGTCTGCCTCGAAAATGATGGCGGTCTTGTCGGCCTTGCCGTTTTCAATGTTGCGCTCAAGGCAGTTGTACGAGACGTTCAGTTGGCCGTCCTCGAACCATTTGAAATAGGGGGCGTTCGATTCGTCCAGCGAGCGCGTGAACGGCTTGCGCCACTGGATATGTTCGCGCGCCAGTCGCGCCCAGTAACCGGCGTAATCTTTTTCTGCTTCTGTACATAATGCCCGGTAGGCATCCATGCCGGAAATGGCGGCGTTCTTGACGAAGTCTGCCGATGGCATGAAAACGCGGGTTTCCTGCTTTGCGGATTGGTTTTGTGTCATTTTTGCTCCACTTGTAAGGCACGCACCGCTTGGATAACGGAATTGTGCGCAACCAAAATGGCGACCCACTGCGGATCGGCAGGGACGCCACGCGTATTTTGCTTCAATTTTACAAGGCCGCCATTCTACGACAGAACTGGCAAGAATGGTGGCGGTGCGTCAAACGTGCCGTCAGGCAGCGTCCTTGACATGTTTCGACAGGAAAATGCTTTGTCCGATAACGAAAGCGAACATCAGCCCCATCCCGCCGAACAACTTGAAATTAACCCATGCTGCGGTCGAGTAATTGCCCCAGAACGCCACATACAGGTTAAGGATGCCCATCAGGGCGAAAAATGCAATCCACGCAAAGCTCAAACGCGTCCAGAGCGGGTCAGGCAAGGCGATTTTCGTCTGCATCATCGAACGGATCAGGTTCTTGCCGAACAGCACTTGGCTGACCAGCAGCGCAGCCCCGAAACACCAGTACAGCACGGTCGGTTTCCACTTGATGAAATCCTCGCTGTGGAAATAGATCGTCATGCCGCCAAACACGACAATTACCGCCAGCGACAGCCAGAGCATTGGATCGATTTTACGGCGACGCAACAGCAGGTAAACAATCTGCGCGACGGTCGCAATGATCGCAACCGCTGTCGCCAGGATGATCGGCGCCTGCTCAGGCGTGACCACTCCGCCAGACACTAAACCGGACAGTGTCTGGCCGACCAGCGATTGCGCGGCAGCGACATGGCCTTCGGCCCACTTGAAAATACCGAAAAAGAGGATGACCGGCAGCAGATCGAACAGAAATTTCATTTGGCTACCACGTCCTTTTTTCCAGGCAATGGTTCAAAGCGCAGCGCGGCCGAATTCAGGCAATAGCGCAACCCGGTAGGCGGAGGCCCGTCCTTGAAGACATGCCCTAGGTGCGCATCGCAAACCTTGCAGTATATTTCGGTGCGAATCATGTTCAGTGAAAAATCGAGCCGCTCACCGACATGCTCCGGATTGATCGGCTCGAAATAGCTCGGCCAGCCGCAGCCCGAATCGAATTTCGCATCGGACGAAAACAGCGGCGTGCCACAACAAACGCAGCGGTAAATGCCTTGTTCGTGATAATCCCAATAACGGCCGGTGAACGCCGGCTCGGTAGCAGAATTGCGGGTAACTTCGTATTCCAACGACTTCAGGCTTTGTCGCCATTCGGCATCGGTTTTTTTGACTTTATCAATCGCCATATTGCTTTTCTCTTATGAAGAACGGCTTGCTGTCAGGTGCGGCCCGGTCAGACGCACAAGTTCCGGCATTCGTCGATAAATGGCCCTCGCACAATAACGACAGCATGTCGAATCAGAAGCTCTCGCGCTGCGCCTTATCGTTTAGTGGCACCGCGCTTCGACGGGCATGAATTGTACTCCATTTCGCGCCTGTCCCCAGACGGCTTCCCGACGGGTCAAAGCCCAAAATATACTATGAGTAGTATCTAATAATTGCCTCAGAATATCTGGCCAGAAAGCATATTTTGATCTTATACCCCATCAAATTCTGCCAAAACAGGGGCGCAACGCGTCCATTCAGGGCGCCAGATCGAACACTGCCATCGATTCGACGTGCGACGTGTGCGGGAACATGTTGATCACACCTGCCATCTTCAGCACATAACCGGCCTCATTCACCAGCAAGCCTGCATCACGCGCCAGGGTCGACGGGCTGCACGATACATAAACGATACGTTGCGGACGCAAATCGCCCAACTGCGCAATCGCCTGGCACACCGCCAGCGCACCATCGCGCGGCGGATCGAACAGCATCCGGTCGAACTTGCCAAGCTTGACGAAATCTTCGGCAGTCACCTCGAACAGGTTGCGCGTCGCAAATGACGTCTTGCCTTCCAGCCGGTTGGCTAGCGCATTGTCTTGCGCACGCTGCGTCAGCGCGGCACTGCCTTCGATGCCGACCACTTCGCGCGCCAGCGTTGCCAGCGGCAGCGTGAAATTGCCCAATCCACAAAACAGGTCGGCAATGCGCTCGTGCGGCTGCGGCTCCAGCAGACGTAATGCCCGCCCGACCAGCACCCGGTTGATCTGGTGATTCACCTGGGTGAAATCGGTCGGCTTGAACGGCATGGCAATGTCGAATTCCGGCAACGTGTAATGCAATTGCTGTTCAGTCGGATAAAACTGGTACGCGGTATCCGGTCCTTTCGGCTGCAACCACCACTGGATGCCATGTTCGTCGGCAAACACCTTCAGCAAGACTTCATCCTCAGGGGTAAGCGGCACCATGATGCGCAGCACCAGCGCGGTAATCAATCCGTCTTTCCCGTCACCGAGCGCCACTTCGATCTGCGGCATCTGCCGAACGATTGACAGCGATTCGATCAGCCGGCGCAATGGCACCAGCAAGGCCGACACATTCGGCGGCAAGATCTCGCAGCTTTGCATGTCGGTGATATAGCGCGATTTTTTTTCGTGAAAGCCGATCAGGATGCCGCCTTTTTTCGGCACGAAATTCACTGACAGCCGGGCGCGATAGCGGTAGCCCCAACTCGGCCCCTGTATCGGCGACAGCATCATTTCCGGCCGGATGCGACCGATATGCCACAGGTTGTCTTCCAGCACGCGCTGCTTGATTGCCACTTGCGCCGACGGCTCGAGATGCTGCATTGCACAACCGCCGCACAGCCCGAAATAGCGACACTTCGGTTTCACCCGCAGCGTCGATTCGCGGTGCAGTTCGACCAGCTGCGCGGTCTCCCAATTCTTTTTCGCTTTCAGCGGCTGGCAAGTCACGCGCTCGCCGGGCAGTGCGCCTTCGACGAAAATCACCTTGCCAGGGGTGCCGTCTTCGTTTGGCAGATGACCGACGCCGCGTCCGTCGAGGTCAAGGGAATGAATGTCAATGGTATGTCGTTGCATGGAAAAAATAAGGATGGAATGCCGGCGCCAATCCGGCAAGATTAAGTTACAGCAGGTGATCCTTTCCGAACCCGCTGGCGGCCAGGGTGCGCCTGAGTCGGCTCAGCGCTTCCTGCTGGATCTGTCGCACGCGCTCGCGACTGACACCCATTTCTTCGGATAGTACGTCCAGCGTAACCACGTCGCCGTTATCCAGACCGAAACGGCGCATGATCACATGACGCTGCTTGTCGTTGAGCGTGCCCAGCCAGTCGCGCACCAGTGTCGCCAATTGTTGCTGCTGCGCGCGCGAATCAGGTGCATGCCCATCCTCGACCGTCAGGATATCGGCCAGGCTGGCCAGCGGATCGCTCGCCAGCGGCGCATCCAGCGACAACGGCTGTTCCGCCATCGCCAGAATATCCTTGACCTGATCGAGCGGTTTGTTGACCAGATAGGCAATGTCCTCGACGGTCACGTCGCCGCCGCGCGCTTCGAGATGGTATTTCGCCCGCAGGATCTGGTTGAGCTCGCGCACGATATGCACCGGCAGACGCACAGTGCGCCCATGCGTCATAACAGAATGTTCGATCGCCTGGCGAATCCACCAGGTCGCGTACGTCGAAAAGCGGAAGCCGCGCTGCGGATCGAATTTTTCAATCGCCCGCATCAGGCCGAGGTTGCCTTCCTCGATCATGTCCAGCAGGCTGACGCCGCGGTTGACGTGATGCTTGGCAATCGACACCACCAGCCGCAGGTTGCTTTCGATCATTTTCTGACGTGCGCCGAAATCTCCTTGCCGAGCCAGCGTCGCGAGACGCGTTTCTTCTTCAGCGGACAACAGCGGGTGGGCACCGATCCGGTTCAGGTATTGCTGCGTCGTATCGCCCGACAGTTCCGCAGCCAAAACAGACTTCAGCCCGTTTTCAGAGACTTCCTGCGCCTCTTCATCCGCTTCGATGTCTTCGGAAAACGGGCGGACATCGAAATCGCCTGCCTCGTCCTCGTCAAGTGAAGATTTGGGCGTCATGCGTCAGCGTGCCGGCAGGAACCGCGCCGGGTCGACCGGTTTGCCTTGACGCCGCACTTCGAAATGAAGTTTGACCACATCGCTGTCGGTATTACCCATTTCGGCGATCGGCTGCCCCTT
>JAYFNP010000389.1:0-2744 GCA_034933385.1 Burkholderiaceae bacterium
AGCGAACGCTGGGATGACGGCACCTACACCCCATTGCAGCATGTCTCCGACAAGCAGGCACCGTTTACCGTCATCGATTCCGTACTGTCCGAAGAAGCCGCGCTCGCGTTCGAATACGGCTATTCGACCGCCTTGCCCAACACCCTGACCCTATGGGAAGCGCAGTTCGGCGACTTTGCCAACGGTGCACAGGTGGTGATCGACCAGTTCATCACCTCCGGTGAAGTCAAGTGGGGCCGCGCCTCCGGCCTGGTGATGTTGCTGCCCCATGGTTACGAAGGACAGGGGCCGGAGCATTCCTCTGCAAGACTCGAACGGTATCTGCAAATGTGCGCCGACCACAACATCCAGATCGTGCAGCCGACCAGCGCCGCGCAGATTTTTCATCTGTTGCGTCGTCAGATGATCCGCATGTTCCGCAAACCGCTGATCGTGCTGACGCCGAAATCGCTGCTGCGCCACAAGGGGGCCGGTTCGAAACTGGAAGATCTGGCGAAAGGCGCCTTCCAGACGGTGATCGGCGAAACCGACATGGCAATCGATGCCAAGAACGTCCGCCGTGTATTGGCCTGTTCCGGCAAAGTGTATTACGACCTGGTGAATGCCCGGCACGAACGCGGCCGGAACGACATCGCAATCGTCCGTCTGGAACAGATCTACCCGTTCCCGCACAAGGCGTTCGGAGCCGAGCTGAAAAAATTCCCGAACCTGTCCGAGGTAATCTGGGTACAGGACGAACCGCAAAACCAGGGAGCCTGGTTCCAGATCCAGCACAATCTCCTTGGGCAGATGAACGCTGGACAGAAGCTCGGGTTTGCCGGACGTCCGGCCAGCGCAGCGCCGGCAGTCGGCTACTACTACAAGCACATCGCACAGCAAAAGGAATTGCTGGCGCAGGCATTCGCCCGTATCAAAGGCGTAATCTTTACCAAATAACCGTTGAATCCGGAGAAAAGAATGGCCGTATTTGAAGTCAAGGTTCCGCAACTGTCGGAATCCGTTTCCGAAGCCAGTCTGGTGCACTGGCGCAAAACCGTCGGGGAAGCCGTTGCTCGCGACGAGAACCTGATCGATATCGAAACCGACAAGGTGGTGCTGGAATTGCCGGCTCCGGATTCGGGCGTCGTCACGGAAATCCTCAAGCATGACGGTGAAAAGGTGGTGTCGGGCGAAGTCATAGCGCTGATCGACAGCGAAGCGGTCGCAACCGTGACAGCGCCAGCCGCTCCAGCCACACCGTCAAAGACAACCACACAGGAAAGTCCGCCGGAGGCGGAGGCAGTTGCTCCCGCCCCCCCCGGTTTTTCCTCTGCGGTCGTCGCCGTTACGCCACCAGCGCCTGCGCCCTCTTCTGCGCTTCAGCCGGTACCGAACTCGCATGCGCTCGATCTCGGCAATCGCCCCGAGGATCGCGTGCCGATGAGCCGCCTGCGGGCGCGCATCGCCGAACGGCTGGTGCAATCGCAGATGACCACGGCGTCGCTGACCACATTCAACGAAGTCAACATGCAGCCGATCATCGACCTGCGCAACCACTACAAGGATAAATTCGAGGAAGAGCACGGCGTGCGGCTCGGCTTGATGTCATTCTTCGTCAAGGCGGCGGTTGCGGCACTGAAAAAATATCCGGTCATCAATGCGTCGATTGACGGCAACGACATCGTGTATCACGGCTATTTCGACATCGGTATCGCGATCAGTTCGCCGCGCGGGCTGGTCGTACCGGTGATGCGTGACGCCGACCAGATGTCGATTGCCGACATCGAGCGCAAGATCGCCGAATTCGGGGCGCAGGCACAGGACGGGCGCTTGACGCTGGATGATCTGACCGGCGGTACGTTCTCGATTTCGAACGGCGGGGTATTCGGCTCGATGCTGTCGACACCGATCATCAACCCGCCGCAATCAGCAATTCTGGGCATCCATGCGACCAAAGACCGCCCGGTGGTCGAAAATGGCCAGATCGTCATCCGGCCGATGAATTATCTGGCCTTGTCGTATGATCACCGTTTGATCGACGGACGCGAAGCAGTACTCGGCCTGGTGGCGATCAAGGATGCGCTGGAAGATCCGGCGCGACTGTTGCTCGACGTTTAACGAAAAAAAACCTATGACAGCCTTTCACGTTTTGACCCGCGGCAGCCTCTTGCTCGCCGCCCTCGCTCTGGCCGCACCGACATTGGCGCAATCAGCCGCATCCGCCCAACCAGCGCCGGCCGCATCGCAACCCGCGCCTGCCTCTGCGACCAAAGCATCTGCAGCTCAGTCCTTGCCGCCGGCGCCAGTCGATTTGCGGCAACGCTATCCGAAAGACAGCATCGACTCGCCGGAGATGGCCGACCGTGCCATCAAGGACGTCAAGCAGGAACGTGCGGCGATCGAAGCGCGTTTCAAGCACGAAGAAAGAATGTGCTACCAAAACGAATTTTTCGCCAACCGATGCCGGAATCAGGCGAAAGAACGCCGCCGTCTGGCCCTTGCGGAAACGCGCTCGGTGCAGATTGAAGCCAACCAGTACAAACGCCATGCCGCCGTCGACAAGCGGGACGAGGCGATGGCGAAAAAGAATGCGGGCGAACCAGCAGACCAACGGAAGCGGGCAGCCGAGGCCCAAGCGCACGACAAGAGAATGGCCGACCAGCAAAAACGTTCGCAAAAGAAACAGCTGGCTGCCGAAAGCAAGCAAGGAAAAAACGAAGAAGTCTATGCGAAAAAAGTAAAACAGGCGGAAGAACGGCGGCGTC